>NZ_JBHVVI010000008.1:0-145523 GCF_042883685.1 Kitasatospora sp. NPDC058190 | reverse complement strand
CGCCTGCTGAAGGCGGGAATCGAACCGAGCATGGGAAGCGTGGGCGACTCGTTCGACAACGCCCTCGCGGAGAACTTCTGGAGCGTCCTGAAGACCGAGTGCGTCCGCCGCACGACCTTCGCGACCGGCACCGACGCCGACCTCGCACTGTTCGCCTACATCGACGGCTGGTACAACACCCGCCGCATCCAAAAGCGCCTTGGCTGGCTCAGCCCGGACGAGTACGAGGCGAAGTACTACGCCGACCAGACGACGGCCGAACCGGTGGCCGTCGAACCACCCACACCCGCCCTGACCAGGTAATCAGCACCTCCCACCCAGCGGGGGAAGCTCACCTCACCTCGTGTCGCGATCGCGGCCATGGCCGGCCAGAGGCCGTTGCCCGGCCACGACAACCCCCGCAGCTCGCCTCCTGCCAGGACCAACACCAGGTGCTACCTCCTCAGGGTGCCGCCACATGCCTGGTATCCCCATTCGGCGGATAAGCCCGATCCCGGAGTCACTCTCGGTACCAGTCCGCGATCACGTTCCGAACCGTGGAGTGCAGCACTCGACAGCTCCAGCCGCCGCCCCAAACCTCTGAGGCCGCAGCGCCTCGGAGCAGATGGAATTAGGGATTCAGAGCGCCCCTTCCGACCTGTTGCCCTCATTCTTCGCCGCTACCGGATTCGGCTTTCGACACCTCCGACAATCACCACCGATTGGACCCCGCCGCCCCCTTGTCCGCTTTCCAAGGGGATCGGCGCAGCTCACAGGCCCGAGTGGTCGCCCGATTCGCCTACCCGGCGCCATGGGCCGCCCCCTGCTGCGCCAGGGTGCTCCGCCGTGAAGCTGGGCCCGTCCCGATCACACAAGGAGTCGATTCCCGTGAACCTGACCGATCCTCAGCGCGGGCGCGTCTACCGCCGCTGCGGCTGCCGTGACACCGCCGGCCGCCAGTACGGCACCCGCTGCCCGAAACTGAACACCCAGCCCGACCACGGCGCCTGGGCCTACGCCGTGGACCTGTCCTCCCTCACCGGCAGGCGCGAGACTCGGCGCCGTGGCGGCTTCCCTGACCAGAGCACGGCCCTCACCTCCCTGCAGAACTTCCTGCTGGCCGAGCGCACCGGCATCGCGACGGACGAGGCCCTGACCGTCGCCGGCTACCTGAGGGAGTGGCTGCTCTCCAAGCAGGAGATCCTCGAGGCCACCACCTACGCCGGCTACCACCGCCACGTCCACCACGACCTCATACCAGCCTTCGGCCCACTACCCCTGACCGGCCTGCGTGACCGGCACGTCACCACCTGGTCCCGCCGGCAACTGGCCGCCGGCCGCGGACGCCCCACCGTCCACCGCTGCTGCGCCATCCTCTCCAGCGCCATGAACGCCGCCGTCAGTGCGGACCTCCTGGCCCGCAACCCCGCCCGCAACGCCGCGCTGAAGCGCCCCGCCGCACCCGAGCGGCTCTGCTGGACCCCGCAGCAGGCCTCCGCCTTCCTGCACCACAACGCCGAGACCTACAACGACGTCCACGCCGACATCTTCGAGGTCATCCTCGGCACCGGTATGCGCCGCGGCGAAGTCCTGGGCCTGGACTGGCCCGACATCCACTTCCAGCAACGCGTCCTGTTCGTACGCTGGACCCTGGCCTCGGTGAACAACGCCCGCCTGCACCTGCAAGCACCCAAGACCCGCGCCAGCCGCAACTGGGTCAGCCTCTCCCCCCGCGTCACCGCCGCACTACGCCGCCAAGCCGCCCGCCACCGCAGCGCCCACCCCGACCAACCCCGCCTGCAAGGCATGGTATTCACCCGCCCCGACGGCAAACCCATCAACCCCGAACGCCTGCTGCACACCCCGCGCCAACGCTCGGCCGAGATCGGCCTACCCGAGATCGGCCTTCACGACCTCAGGCACACCGCAGCCACCATCATGATCAGCTCCCAGGTGCCACTCGCCGTCGTCTCCAAGACCCTGCGGCACTCCACCCTGGCCACCACCGTCAACATCTACGGCCACCTGCTCCCCCAAGCCGCCCGCGAAGCCGTCACCGCCCTCGCCGACGCACTCGACCACGCAGACCTCCCCCGCGAATGAACTGATGGATCATCAGATGGTGCGATCACCTCGCGCCCACCTCACCCGCAAACCTCCAGGTCAGAGCGCCGGACGCGACCACCCTGCGACCACGCGCCCTCCGGAAACGAGTGAGAGCGGGTACCTGGTTTCCCAAGTACCCGCTCTCACAACCGACTTCACAGTCGGGACGACAGGATTTGAACCTGCGACCCCTTGACCCCCAGCGGTCGAAAAGGTGTCCGACTAGTGTTCATCAGTCCGAATCCCGCAGGTCAGGGCCTACCTCGTCCGCCGCACATGACGCCTGATGACACCTCATGACGCCCAGTCCGTGAGAGGCGCGTGAGAGGCGGCGAGCAAAGGGGGGCTTGGGAGTGATTTGCCTCACATCCCAAGTTTAGCTCCTACCCGCTCCAGGGCGGCCCCCAGTCCGCCCAACGCGAGCAGCTCCTCACGGCGCGTCGCTCCCTGCGCTTCTCCGTTCGCCCACTCGACAACGTCAGCATCAGGCATCGCCCAATCCTCCTCCCTTCTACCTCCCGGCATGCGCCTACGAGGCAATTCGTGCTGCCATTGAAAGGAATCACCGCACCATGGCTTCCGACACTCCCGGCGCCGACGCAGTCCAGCGCGTTGACGCTGCGAAGGCGCTCGCAGTCTCCCCTGCTTACCTCGCTGGCGAGGACCGCAGTGCTGGCGCTCACGTCAGTCGACTGCTGGAACTCGACTTCGACTGGTCGGTGCGTCGACTCGGAATCGCCAATTTCATCCTGGACAGCCCCTGCCGACGGGCTCGAATCGGCTACCTGCCCACCCGCGACGACTACACGCCGCTGTGGATCGTCAACGTGGCAAAAGGGCCAATGCATCCGGCGCTCTGGCGGATGGCCTTCGAGCATGGCGCCCCCTCGGAGCTCGTCGCTGCGCTCGCGCAACCTCTGGCCGTCGCACTGGCTGGCGGGGCAACCATCTCCAAAGACAACGACGCTCCAGATCTGATCGTCGCTCCGCTACGCCAAGCCGGCTGGCAAAAGAGGCTTCCAGCACCGCCAGCCGACCTCCCGAAGACCGAGATACTCGGCTTTGTCTCCCCTGACGGTCTCGCCGCCGTCCAAAGGCACACCATCCAACAGGACGAGGAGGATGGCCTTCGCAGAGGAAGCGCTTGGGAGATCACTACTGGTCCGCCAGGCGCTCGCTGGACGGCCACCTTCAGCTCGGCAGTGCCAGATCATCTCGTGGCAGCCGCCACACGGTGGCTCGCCTCACCGCAGCCCGTGTTCCGCGATAAGCGCGAGCTTGCTCCGGAATCACTGGAGCATCTCCGGATTACCTCACGGTCGACGCGACCGCGCGATGACGGGCACAGACATCCCCAAGGTTGAGGCATCGGCCTACGGCGGGCCCAAACGACTGGAGCCCGCCGTAAGCCATAGGTATCGCGAGTGCCCACTACCAGTCGAGCGCGCCGTCTCCGAGGAGGTCAGTAACGATGTCCTTCCCCTCATCGGCCGGCGTGGCCGTCAGGGCCTCCATCACCAGACCGCTGACCAACGTGGTGAGATCGCGCCTACCGCTCGCGTTGAGCTCGCCCTGGAGGTAGTTCAGACCGCCGTTGGCGTACTCTTCGAAGATCCTGATGCGCTCCTTAAGGCGGTCGTCGCTCAGAACCTTGGCGTCCTCAGGGTGCTCCACCACGGCCAGCATGTCGATCAGCGCCTCGCCGAAGTCACGCCGCTCGATTCGCGCCAGGTCGATCGGCTCGCCTGTGTTCTTGAAGTCTTCCCGCTTGCGCTTCTGCTTACCGAGGGCCGCAGCGAACATCATGGCCTCGTACATCGCCGAGAAGGGCCCGTCCTTGCTGCACAGGTCCTGCAGAAGTTTCTCGTGGTCGGCGGGACGCCGGAAGCGCTCGTCTGCCATCAGACCATCACCTCTTCCAGTACGGAGTGCTCGAACTCGCCGCGCGTCACATAGGGCACAGCCCGGTTGTTGATGGTGATGAACTGCTCCTGTGCGTCCGGCTTCGGGGTCACGTTCCGAAGGACATACATCCGTGTCGCCGCGGAACTCAGGTGATCCATCACCATTCCGCGCGCCTGTGACTGCGAGAGCAAGGTGATGATCTGTGACGTGAGCTTGGGCAGAGATTCGGCGACCTGGTCCTGATACTCAACGTCCAGACTTCCGAACGGTGCATCCATCACGACAGGGTAAACCCCTCCCTCATCCAGGGCGCTGGCCTCAGGGTTGCGCTTTCGGTCATCGCGCT
The DNA here is from genome assembly GCF_042883685.1 of Kitasatospora sp. NPDC058190. NCBI lineage: Bacteria > Bacillati > Actinomycetota > Actinomycetes > Kitasatosporales > Streptomycetaceae > Kitasatospora > Kitasatospora sp. NPDC058190. Next base: position 141,187 of record NZ_JBHVVI010000008.1, on the reverse strand, counting down.
CCCTGGCCATCTCGGAGACAGCGCCCACAAAGGAGAGCCCCAAGATCTGGTTTTCACCAGTGCTGCGGATCGCGGCCATTCCGTTGCTGTCCGCCCTCAGCTCCAGCTCGAACGAGCTAGTTACCTCTGGCACGAAGGTCTTCACGAAGATGCGAGAGAAGACACTCTTCACCCGCGCATCGAGCTCCCGTCGCACCTCCTCGGTCTTCAGATTGAGAATCCGAGTGAAGGCATCGATGACCTCATCGACCAGAGCAAGCTGGCTCTGGACGCGTCGGGCCTCCTCGTTCTGAATCTCTGCAGAGTGCAGCTTGCGGCGGGTCGCCGCGATCTCAGCCTCCACCTCTTCCAACTCATCTTGCGCACGACGATGCTCGGACTCGGCCTCGAACCGCTTTTCGTCGAACTCCTTCCGACGCTGCTCGAGATTCTGGACATCCATGACGTCCACTCCCTGCAGCTGGCGGTCGATATCACTCAGTTCAGCGTCTTTCTGGTGAATCCTGGACTCGACCTCGGTCTGATCCTTGGCGATCTCGCGCAGCTCATCCAGTAGCGCTCTCCGCGCGTCCCTCAGCCGGGCGCTGTTGCCTCGCAGGCTCATCCATCGCGCCTGGACATCCACTAGTCCCGCGTTGTACTTACGCTCCGAGAGCGCCAAGAACCCAGCGGACCCCTCCGGGACAGGCGTGCCACACACACAGACCCCGTCCTCGAGGAGTCCATCGATGTAGTCGCGCTGGATGCCGGCGGGAAGCTCCTGCCGCCGACGCATGCCTTCGGCGAGCTCCATGACGGACTCGTCGATTCCTGCGGTGAAGGAGATGAAGCCTCGCTCCGCCAGTATCTTGCGCTTGCGTTCCTGGAGCTCCTTGTAACGCTCCTTCTCAGCATCCAACTCTTGGTTGAGCTTGACACGACGCTTCTGCAGAGGAGCTGCCATACCGTTGTCGAGAAGCGCCTTCGCCGCATCTTCAGACGCTCGCTTGTAGCTCGAAATGTCACCTGAGAGCTTAATCAGCCTTCCATGTACCGCCAGCTTCTTGTCGTCCAAGGCAGCCTGTTGTACAGCAAGTTGCTGAAGCCGTCCGTCTCCTAGCTTCTGAGCCTCGGCCATCAACTTGCGCCTTGCGGCAGGCAGGTGTACCTCGATGGCGCGCTCAATGGCTTCGAGTCCCAGCAACGTTTTGATAGCGCTCTTGACGTCCTCACTGCCGTCCCCAACGAACATGCGCTCCATACGCTCGCCGTTGAAGAAGAAGAAGCGTCGCAGGCCCTCGGGCAGGATCTTCTCGATTCGGTCCTGGCCGTTGTCGACCCTCACGCTCTCTCCGAGCCGGGTCTCGGTTACGAGCAGTCGGGGACTCGGCAGATCCTGGTCCTGCGTGGACCTGGTGACGGTGACCTCGCGAAGCACACTAAATGTAGAGCCCTCGTGCTCGAACTCCAGCTTCACCGAACCGCTCACCGGAGTGCCAAACGGGGTCTGTGCCCACGCGTGGTCGTTGATGACCCGTTCCTGACGCTCCACGTCGCTGGAGAAGGATCCGTACAACGCCCAGGTAAAGGCGTTGAGCAGGGTCGTCTTCCCCGCGCCGTTCATGCCGAAGATCAGCACGGCGGGCTTGCCGTCGGCGACGTCCAGGTTCAGGACATGCTTTCCATAGAAGACTCGGAAGTTGTCGACGGTCAGCTTGAGCAGCTTCACTTGGCCAGCTCCTTCACGGCTTCCACGATCTTCGTCGTTAGCAGGCTGGAGGTCTTCAGGTGCAGGTTCTCTTTCTCGAGCTGGTGGACTCTCGCAACCAGTTCTTTGGCTTCCGGCGAGAGCCCGTTCAGGATGTCGGCAACGCTTTCTTGGCTGCTCACGCTCACTCCCCGATCACTTCCCCATCAAAATCTCAGCTGTTTCAGGTGTCCAGGAGCCCGAACCGCAATCGCAACGGACGCAGGATGTCCAAGGTGTCAGCCTCGTTCTCGGCCAAGCGGGCAAACTCGGTGACTCGGGCCAACTCTCTCGCCACTAGTCGGCGTTCGGTCTCGCGGTGCAGCTCACTCGTCTGCTCAGGCGGGATGACGATGAAGTCCACGATGTCCGCGTACTCCTTGCCTGGTGCACGGCGCAGCACCCTTCCTCGTCGTTGGATGAACTGCCGCGGGTTGGAGGAACTGGCGAGGAGATAGGCGGTCCGAGCCGCAGGCACGTCAACACCCTCATCGAGGCAGCGCATCGAGAGCAGCACCTGTAGGTCGTCTCCCGAGCTGAACCTCCGCAGAAGCTCTCGGCGCTTGTCCCGGGGAGTCTCGGAGGTGTAGGTCGCCGAGGCCATCCGCAGATCCTCGCCAGCCAACCTGACAGCCTGCTGGAGTTGGCTTGGCTCCTGGGGATCCCCGTACTCGCCCTCGGCGAGCGGGTGCCGGCCTTCCGCGCAGTACAGCAACTGGAACCAGTCACTATGACGCTTCATCATCTGCTCGCGCAGCGCTGGCATCTTCGCACGGGCGTGACCGAGGATGTTGGCCCGCTTCCGCAACAGCATGCCGAGCGGACTATCGTCGTCGCCGTCCTCGCTGAATTCTTGCACGGCGAGCATCTTTGCGATCTTCTCGGTAACTTCGCCATACAGCTCGGTCTCTTCCCCGTCCAGCTCCACCACCACCGGCGTGTAGGTGTACCGGCACAGGGCGCCGGCCCCAATGGCGTCGCCGATGCCCATCTCGAATACGACCTCGCCGAAGTAGTCCCGAAGGGCCTCCGTACCGCGGTCGTCGAACCAGCGTTCCGGGGTTGCGGAGAGACCAAGGCGGTAGGTGGCGGAATCAGGCAGACGATCTCGGAGCCGCTTGGCCCCGAGGTTGTGTACCTCGTCGGCAATCAGCAGGAGGTGTCCGCGGTGTCGCCTGAGGGTGCTCTGGAAGGGATCTCCGCTGAACGTGGCGTTGGTCGTGACAAGTACCCCACCACGGCTGGTGCCGAGAGCGAGACCATCAAGCAGAGACGCCGCCTTGCCGTACCAGGAGTCTGTGGATTCATAAGCTCGGATCGGCGTCATGCCAAAGCGTTCGATGTCCGTGGACCACTGGTCAACCAGATGCTGGAACGGCACGACCACGACCGTCAGAAGCCCAGCCTGAGCTTGCTTGCGTCGCAGGACTTTTGACAGCTGCGCTGCTGCCGACAGAGCCGTCAGCGTCTTCCCCGTGCCAGTCGCCATACGCAGGATGCCACGGAAGCCGTTCTCGAACCAGCTCTGGACTGCCTGTTTCTGGTAGCCCCGGACATCGAGTTCCTCGGGGATGACGAGCATTCCGTCGGTGTCCGGTCGAGGCAGGACCATTGTCGTGCCGTCGATGGGGAGCGGCGGCACGTGCCCCTGGCTTCCTGTCCGCCGTGCGTACTCCTCCGTGAGCGACTTCATCGCTGCAGTAAAGGGAATGACGCGCAGAATTGGCGTCTGGTCGGACCAGAGGTCGTCGAAGTCGCGCCTGATGCGTAGGGCCCTCTGGCCATCCTCCATGTGCCAGCTACGGAAGACCTCGATGGACTCGAAGTTGCCGACCAGCCCGGGAAGGGTCTCGTTCGCGCTGCCCTTGAAGGCGACCAGATCGCGCGCGTCTCGGAATATCCCGATCTTCTCGTGGTACATACCTATCCGCCCAGCGGCGGCCACATACGCCAGCTTGAGGTCAAGCAGCCCATCGGCCACCATCAGCCCGAGCTTCCCGAGGCCGCTCGCAGCCCGCGGGTCTTCGCACGCCTCCTGGAGGTCGCGCAACGCAGCCTTCTCGAGGACTGTGCGCAAGGCGTACCCGCCTTGAATCTGCATTACGTCCTCGTGGCGCAGTTGCGGCGAGGCCACGATGCGCATCCGACCACCGCGGGCTGCAAACTCGTCCAATCCCTGGCCGAGCACCGAGAGCACCGAAGCAGTGAAGTAGCCCACCGCCCGGTCGTAGACGGTGGAAGCTGCGAGAGCAGGAACGTAGAAGTCCTCAACGATGTCGCAGCGATCGCTGCGGTAGTCACTCTGCAGTCCCGCTGTACGCAGCGTAGATCCGCCCGTCTTCATCAAAGCCCCAGCATCCTCATCAGTTCCTCGGCCGACAGCCCTGCCGTCGACGTGTCCTCGATTACCAACTGCTCAGCTACGCCGTTGGCCGCGGAAACGTCAGTTAGGCGTCGGACCATTCCGGTCCTCACGCAGAACGGCGCGGACGACATCGTCTGCCGGAGCGTCGACTCCTTGATCGAGAACTCGCGGGTCAGGATGCTGACTAGGCGAGACGCCTCAATGGCACCGCCGGCCTTGTCCAGCTCCTCCGCCACAAGATCCTTGACCGTTGAATAGGGGCGCAGCCCCCACGCCGTCACCGCCCAGACGTCGACATCGCTGCGCATGAAACGCCGGTCGGCGGCGAGTGCCTCCTTGACCGCACGTGAGTCGACTCCTCCGCCTATCCGCGCCACGAGCATCTCGGTTCCCAGCGGGCAATCAGCCTCCTCGAGGATCCGAAGCGCTTCCTCTCGCAGAGCGAACCGGTTGAGGCGGCGGACCGGCGGCTGATCCCCCATACCCGGATCCACGCCCGTGGATACCAACCGTTCTGTTTCCTGGACGGGGCGCGCCACTCCCTCTGGGGAGTAGACCCACCCTCCATTTACACCTATCGCCACCTCACCGGCGCTGAAGAGGATCTTCCGAACATCCTGCAGGTGGGCAGGATTCTGGAGCTGCGCAATGATTTGATGTGTCGTCAAACCACCTGTCGCGCGCTCGAGGATCGCGAGGATCTCCTTCCTTAGCTGACTACTCGTCTTTTGCGGGGTGAGCGGAAGGCCAGCCTCAGGAGAGCTCTCGTCCTGTCGGGATGTCGCCGGCTCGGTACAGGTCGTCAACACCTCCCACTCACCGTTGCGTACGGTCGCGTTGAGTATCTGCCTCACGAGGATTCGAGCCGACTCTGGCAGCAGCTCGATGTCACGCAAAACCGAACCCAAGGTCGCGGTGGGAGCGTGCGTTCTTGTCTCCTCTGCCAGTCGGTTGAGGAGCGCATGCACGGACTGTCTGGGCTGTTCGTCGGTGGAATCTTGACCACGCGGGGCGGGCAGAGAAGGCATCGTAACGACCTAAGGTGAATCGGAGAGCGGATCACGCGCTTGTTTGAGTACAGCCGTGCGGTATCAAGATGAGGCCGCACGGCTGCTCGCGCTCGGCTAGTCGCCGAGCAGATCGTTCACGCTCGTGACCGGGGTGTCCTCGTCCGCAGCTTCTGCAAGGTCCTCGTCAGCCGGGGACTCGAGATCCTTGTCTGCGCTGTCGGGCAGTTCCTGGACCACTGGCCTCGCTGCCCGCGAAGCGAACCAGTCCTCGTAGTCGCCCTCGAGCACGTAGAACCAGTCACGCAGAGCCCGCTTGAGCGAAGTGCTGGCCGTCCTCTCAGCCAGCTCGCCGATCTTTGAATCGTCGACCTGCTTGCTGGTCTTCAACGCCCTGACCTGCTGGTCCACGCACAGGTCCAGGTACAAGCCCCGGGAAGCGTGAAGCATCTGGTCGAATCCGTCCCGTCCACTGAACCAGGTGGACACGTGTTCCCAGGCCATCGGCGTACTCAGCGCCTGCATCCAGAAATACCGGAAGTAGACGGCCTGCGGCGTATCCATGTTCGCGATCTGGTTCAGGGGGTTGGTGATGACGCCATCCGCCTTGATGAACGCAAGCTTGCGATCACGGGCCTTGCCTTGGTCCTGCGAGAAATAGGCGTTCCATCCCTCTACCAAGGCGTCAGCGAAGGCTGGCAGGTCTTTCAGGTCCGCGCCACCAGGCTGGCGCTTACGGAGCTCCCACAGCGAGCCGAGTGTCAGTGCCAAGCCCAACTGGCACGCGTGGGTGTTGAACACCGCGTATGCGGCCTTGGACTGCTTCAAGCTGATCGCCCGGCCGGAGTCGAGGAACGCCTGCACTCGATAGTTCTCGAAGATCTCCTCGCGAGCCTTGAGCGCCTCCCATGCCCTTATGACATCGGACTTCGTGGTCTTTGCGCCCCGGTCCTTGGTCTCCAGGTAGTGCTCGTAGCTGTCCTTCAAGGTCCAGAACACGCCAACTCCGCTGAACAGTGCGTCGCGTGCCAGCGTCAAGCCGGTGTCATCGACATGCCAGTCGTCCTTCAGCTGGGTCAGTGCCTTGGCGTGGGCAGCGTAGGGAGCGATCTTTGAGAGGAGAGTAAGAATGGCTCGCCCCCAGGTCTCGGCGAAGCGGTCACTGATGACGTCCACCTGCCCGAGAGGGAAGTTGGCGTTGCCGATGTCTCCTCGGTGGTAGGTGAAGCCGCCATCCTTGAACTGGTCCGGGAACAGGTCGATGAGGCCAAGCTGTTCGTCGCGCATGAACGAGTCCAGCTCGGTCTGGCTGGGACGTCCGGGGCCGAACCTCTGTGCTACCTCCTTCAGGTACTTGGACGGTCCGAAGACGCAGCGATCGACGGCGGACTTGAGTAGATGAATGTTCGTCAGTACGGACCAGCGCGCGGGCCTGGTGGTGTTGGGCTCGGGGTTGTCGTACTCAACGGCGTACAGGGGCAGATACGACTCGTCCGCTCCGCCTCGCAGCTCGTTAAGCATCCTGCGCGTAAGCACATTGCTCAGCTCGGCGTCCGACAGAAGGATGATCCGGGACTTGGACGGCGGGCGTGCCTCCTTGTTGACATCAACGAAGAGCTTGCGCGCGGCCTCGTGCGGCTTGGCGTTCTCACCGGTCTGGTCCGGGAACCAGCAAACCGTCACAGGGACCTCGATCTTGCTCAGGTCGATCGCGTCCTGATCCGCCTCCTTCAGCGCCTGCTTGACCTGGCTCTCGTAGAAGGAGCGAAAGCGGGCGCCGCCAGAGATCTGCCAACTGTTCGTCATGGTGCGCTCGACGGCGAGCAAGGCCATGGCGCGGTGTTGGCCGTCGAGCACGACGAGCTGCGCCTCTGTCTTGTTCCACCACAACTTGCCGACGTTGGCAGGGTGGAGACGGTCGTCGGCGCCGAGCACACGCTGTACCTGGAAGGAGTTGCCGGCCCTCTCCTGCTGCCACGTCGCGCCATCGTCTTGAACCACGGTAGGTTCGCCCAGGCTGGAGAAGGCCGAAGGCCGCTGGTTCCGGAACGGCAGCAGGACGGCAACGATCGGCGGGAAGAAGGCCGGGCCGGTCTGCTGCGGCTTCAACAGATACGGGATGAGTTTGACGGCGACCCGGTGGTCGTCGAGATCGCGTTGGAGGAGCTGGTTGAAGTCCAGGTCTCCTGCCTCCATGACCTCGCGGACGGGCGCCAGACTCTTGGTGAGCTGGCGCTCCGGCGCGTCGGAGTCATCTCCCAGACGCGCCTTTGTCATGATGTAGTCCACCCGGCCGGCAGGAGTGGTAAAGCTGCCCCACGTACCCTGCACATAGTCCCGGAACGTCAGCGCGTTGCCTGAGCCGAACATAGTCGTCCTACTGCCTTCCCAGAATCGGCGAGTACAGCCTGTGCAACAGCCATTCGGCTGACTCAGCTGTGTTGCGCAGATGCTTTTTTGTGACTTCGTCGTTCTCTTCGCTGGCCAGGTCGATAACCCACGCCTCGAGATGTTCCATCGCGATATTGCGCGCGGCCGCACGCGCGCCGAAGGACTTGCCGCGCGACTTGACCTCGTCGGCGTCCTCGGGGTGGTCACGCAACCAGTCATAGCTCTTCGTGTAGTCGCGGCGATGCTGGCGAAGGCGCTGGCGCAGGTTCTCGGCGACTCCTATATAGAGCGGGGCAGAGAAGACTGGTGCAGACCGCTGCAGGATCGTCGCCATGATGCGGCGGCGGTCCTCCGTATCCAAGGAGTCCATCAGGATGTCCAGTCGCTTCGCTGCCTCGTCGTCAGGAACCGGCGCTCCTTCTCCTGGTTCACGCAGGGGGTAGTCAACCTCAAGGGCACCCTGCCACCTAGCACCGTAGGCGCCGCGCCCCGACAGTCCGATGGGGAGTGGCTCGTAGTAGCCGGCGTACTTGCGCAGGAGGTTCAGGAACCCCTCAATGGCCTGGTCGCCGTTGGGACCAGGTTTGATCTTCCAGTCGTGCGGTCCCGCTCGAAAGCTGACGTACCAGGCATAGAGTCCCGGTGACTCCGGTGCCTGATCGACGTCACGCATCGAGAAATTGGTGAGCGAGAGGGCGTCTGTCACAGCGTGCGCATCCTCGATCCTTGCTCCGGTCCTAGCTGGTTCATGTACGTTCGCGGAGTGTGTGCGGGCGACGCTGCGGATGTACAGGCCAGGAGTCTGTCGTGTGCGGGGCCAGGACGCCTGCCGGAAGCGTCCCGGTCCGGCCTGCTGAGGCTTGGGTCAGTCCTTGAACTTCTCCTTCAGGTACTCCTGGGCGAAGATGCCCCACTGAGTCCGCAGACCGTCAAACATCTCGGGTTCTGTCTGAGTCGCCTCAGCCCGGACGAAGGCCATGAGGAGCAGGTCGATCGCAGCCTCGGCCTTCCTTGCGAGATCGATCATGTCCTCAGGAGCCATGTCGTCCGCTCCTTCGTCCGCAACACGCTTGATCGGCGCGTAGACGTCCCGGAAGAAGGGGTGCCGGTGGTTGAGTACTGTGACTGACCGACCGTTCAGGTGGCTGATCTCCATCAGCTCCTTGCCGGGCCAGGCGCCGTCCAACATGGTGACAGGCTTGGTGTCGATCTGCTGCAAGATCTGCTCGATCTTGGATCGGTGCTCCGGGTCGCTCGGATCCAGCCGGAGGTCCTCGATCGTCTGATCCTTGATCCGCTGCTCCTTCTCGAGCGTGACAGTGCGGCCAGCGACGCCCTTAGGGAATCGCGACTCGACGTTGGCCGCTGTGTCCATGCTGTCTGCATGAGCGCCCTGCTCGAGCTTCTTCTTGGTGTCCTGGTAGTTCCAGAACGCCTTGATGTCCCCGCGGGCCTTACGCACCGGCCGGACCAGCCACTGGCGCAGCTCCTCGCGTAGCTTGCTGACCGGTTCCGCACCGCGCTTGACGTGCCTCACCTGGAAGAAGTCGTCGAGCTCAGCGGGGAAACTGACCTCAATCCCTATGTAGCGGTTGACCTTGTCGGTCCGACCGCCGGGGAGGAGCTTCGGGACGAGGTCGTAGTAGATCTCCCGGCCGTTGCGCAGGATGCTGAGCTTGCCTGCGTTTTCGTCATTGATCTGGAACTCGCGGATGTCACGCCCATCCATGTCGTGCTCGCCGCCGGCTCCACGGAAGTAGCGGAACTCCTCCGGCACCAACGTAACAGTCACGTGAACCTTGTGTCCGTCAACAAGTAGATCGGACTCTTCCACCACCGTGCCGCGTACGTCACGCGGCTTGTACTGGCTGATGATCCGTGGATTGTCCATGAGGAACAGGGGGTCGTGCAAGGTCACGACCTTTCCTTCGAGCTCGAACGTCCGCCCAGTGTCAATGAACTTGCGGTAGGCCCGCGCGATGAACTTACGCAGGTCGCTGACCTTCTCCTGGAGCGATGTGCCGTAGCGCCCGCCGCCCTTCAAACGGTCGATCTTTCCGAAGATCACGACCGTGCCTGAGACGAACGGGTTGCCTCGCTCGTCCAGCATCAGGTTTCGCGCATGCGTCGGCCAGTCCTCGGCGATTGTGGTCGCGGTGTACAGCTGCTTGCCGTCACGGATGTCCTGGAGATCGATGTAGCTGTGGTAGACACGGGCGTCGTCGGCGCGCTTGGAGTACACGTCGAGACGCTCACCAAGGTTCAGCGCAGCGAGCTTCAGGCCGACGCCGAATCGGCCCAGCCCTTGCCGTTGGCCGTAGCGAGTGCTGTAGCCCATCGACAGGATGTGGTGCAGGACGGTCGGGTCAATGCCTGTTCCGTTGTCCGCAAAAATGATCTCGTCGATCGACTTCCGGTCCTGCGAGTACACCGGCATGACCCGGAGGATCGTGGCGTCAGCCTCGATCGAGTTATCCAGGGGCTCGCCAGCAGCAGCGGTCAGGTCAAAGCCGGCATCGCGCATGGACTCCAGGGCCTTGTCAACCTGGATGAGGCTGGCGCGAGAATCTTCGGGCGACAAGAACAGAGGGGTAGTGCTCACTGTTGATCCTTTCGGCCGCCTTGCGATGGCAGACCTAGCTGGGTGATCGGAGCTCCGCGCCGTGGTCAGCGGATGACTCGGTCGGCGGGGGAAGGGTGTTCTCAAGCAGCCAGAGCGAGATCCGACCATGCCTTGCGGGCGTCACGCCGCAGACGGCTGATGCGCTCGCGCATCCGCGGGACAGCCACGGAGTACTTCTCAGCAAGGGTCACAGCGTCCGCTCCCCAGACCAGGTACCCAAGGATCACTCGGTCAGCGTCCTTGAAGGATGGCTCGACGCGGATCAACTCCAGCAGCTCAATCCGGTGGTAGCCGTGCTCGGTGTAGCCGACCGATTCCCGCTCGGGGCACAGCTCGCCCTGGGGCGCGATCTCCTTACGACGCTCCAGGAGCTCGTAAGCATGGGCGAGCGCAGAGCGCACACGATGACGGGCAGGGGTCTTGTCGTCCCCAGGGTTACGCAGGAGCTCATCGATGGCGCGCTCGATGCGGTCCAACTGGTACACGTCGCGTGTGCGCATCGCCTGTTTCTGCAAAGCATCGATGGCAGCCACGACTTCGTCGCTGATCTTCATGTAGTGCGCTCCGGTGTCTGATTGCGGGCCCCATGCGGTGGCTCGCGGTCGAAGAGGAGGCAGTGCTGTGAACTTGTGGTCCTGAGCATAGAGGACGAGACTGACACCCCGTTAGGGGTTTGCCTCAACTGTGCGGGTATCCCCGACCTGCGCTCTGCTCTCAACCCGTCAGGTCGGGTGAGACACAGGGTTGTTGCAGTGAACCGTGGGAACTCCTGGAAGCCGAGCCGCCTACAGTTCAGCGAGTTGGTGGTCCACCGTCCAGATCCGCAGGTCAGCTGGTGCCGTGACGTTGACGGCCGGCCTGCCCCACAGAGTGTGTGGAGCAGACCGGCCGTCAACTTATCTTTGCTGGAGCTGTGGTCAAGCAGTCCGAGTCGTGCCCACCAGCTCTCGGATCGTGCGGATCTCCTTGTTGCCGGCGAGGTAGCCAATACCGCGGTGGAGGTGAACGGTCAGGGTCTGGTTGATCGACTCGTCACTGAGGGGCTCGCCATCCGCTGCACAGCGCTGCTTCAGCAGCGCGAGGTAGATATCGCCGTAGGAGCCCGCGAAGGTCTTCCAGCTCATCTCCACGTTGGAGTCCGTCGTGATGTCCTTCACCAGCGGAGTGGAGGGATCCCTCAACGACATGGCGAGAGCCCAACGACACAGCACGTTCCAGTGCTTGATGCCTGTGGTGCGCTTCAGGCGCACGAGCTGGTCCCGGGCTGGCTGGGAGAGGCGAACAGTATCAAGCGACATGCATTGCTCCGGAGGTCCACCAGTAGCCGGGCTCAACCGAGGTGGTAAATGTGGTGTCGTCGTGCACAAGCGTGTACGTGTGTGCGATGGAGGGCTTGAGTCGCTTCAGGAGATGCTCGTCGATCTCCTCATCGGTCGACAACAGCAGCACCTGATGACTGGCGTGTGGGAAGTATCGGTCGACAAGATGCTCCCGGTGGCGGCTATCGAGGCGGCCGAGGGGGGTGTCAATCACGCTGGGGAGCCAGTTGCCGGCGACACGCGCCAGCCCCCAGAGCAGAGACACTGCCAAAAGCTGCCGCTCGCCGGCGCTCAGGCGCCCCGGATCCAGCGGATCGCCCTCGGAATCGACGAGCGTCAGCCGGAATCGGTCCGTATCGATGTTCAGATCCCGGACGAGGCCCCGCTTGCGCATTAGACGGGAGAAGCTCTCCAGGACAGCTACCTCGAGCCGGTTGATGTGACGCTTGAGCAGCGCATCGCCGAACCTGTCCATCACCTCACGCTGGCGGTCGCAGTAGGCGACGATCCGCTCGATCTCCTCGGCCCGGACCAGGCTCTTGACCCTGGCATCGTGGGCACGCTCCAGCTGCGTCTTCAACGCATCGCGGCGACTCTTGGCGGCGCTGTGAGCCTCTACGGCGCTCGCGAGCAACGCCTCGGCCCGGTGCAATGCCTGGCGTGCACTCTCCCGGTCCTCCAGGCGGGAGGCAATCAGCTTCTCGTCGGGGACACCGGCCAGTTGCCGGTCCAGTGCTTCTACGGTCGCTGCCTGGTCTGCGGCGAGCGCGAGCAGTTCGTCTGCACGCTTCTGTTCGTGGGTCAGAAGCTGGTCAAGCCCTGCGAGCTGCTTCTGCCCATCGGGGGTCAGGTTGAGAACGCGTTCAGCCTTGCTGTCCTGCTCACGCTGCTGGCGATCGGAGTCCAGGTGCTCGCGGAACGCTGCCAGGTCCTTCTTCGGCAGCAGCGTTCCGAAGCGGGCCAGCAGCTCCTGGTCGCGGGCAACCAGAACGCTGAGGATCTGTGCGGCCTCGTTGGCCTCGCGTTCGACGGCAGCTTGCTTGTGGACGGAGTCGAGCTGATCAGTCAACAGGCGCAGTGGCAGAACGCCTGCAGCAATGCTCAGCAGCGCTTCCTGAGTGGCGGACAGGTGCTTGACCGCATCCTTACGACGGGCCTCCAGCTCCTTGCGGCGCTCGAACAGTTCCCCGCCATCGCGAGCAAATGCATCGTCCGCCTGGACCACGTTCTTTTCGGCTGTGTCGAGGGCAGAGCGCAGCGCAGCCGCCTGCGCTTGCGCGCTCTCCACTTCGCTCTGGGCGGCCTCGTGACGCTCCTCCAGCTCGCGGATCTGGTCAACGGCCTCCTGCTCCTCGTCGCCGAGCTTCTGCCGGCGCTGAAGAGCGAGAAGGTCCGTCCGAAGCTGCTGGACGGTGTTGACGCCGAGCAGCGAGTGCACGGCGGACTGGATAACGGCGGAGGCCCGCTCAGGGTCGGCCAGAGACTCGATCTTCTCACCGTCGAAGAAGAACAGCGAGCCGATCTCCAGAGGCAGCAAGTCCTCGACGTGATTCGCCCAACCTTCGCTGATGACACGGTCCCAGACGCCATCAACCTTGACGTTGACGTATTCATGCAGGGTCTTGCCATTTGCCACCCAGTTTCGGGTCAGCTGGTAGATACGCTCCTTGCCCTCGACAGTGATCGAGAACTCGAGTTTGAGCGCCGCACCGCGCGACGGGTCAGCCTTCCGGTTGATGCAGTCTCGAAGGTAAGCCTCGTAGGGACGATTACCCCGTCCGCTGCAGCGTGCACGAGGCCCGTAGAGCACGAGTTGCAGCGCATCCAGGAGCGTCGTCTTACCGCAGCCGTTCAACCCGCCGATGAGCACGATCGGCCTACCGGGGCGGGTGGTGAGGTCAAGGGACTGCTTGCCTCGGTAGGCGCCGAAGTCCTCCAAGGTGATGTTACGCAGGAGCATCGGCGTTCTCTTCGTCCTTGCTGTCTTCGATGAGCGGCAGGTGCTCGGCGATCTCTTCGTGCAGCTGCTTCTTCTTCAGCGCCCAGGCGTGGGCGTCTTCCTTGTCCCGGAAGAAGCCACGCTTGACGCTCTTTTCCAATTCCTCGAACAGTCCAGAGCGGCGGGTCATCGTGCGGAAGCGACGCTCCACAGCCAGGAGTTCGCGGGCGGTGCTGAACAGCAGCTCGTCCCCTTCACACGCTTCCCGCAGCAGGTCGATCTCGTCCGCGCCAAGGGTCAGGTGCTCGTCCAAGGGCCGTCCGGGGAAATCCTCTCCGGTTTTCTCCTTGTAGATGCGCGGGAGCGAATCCTCGACTTCGTGCTTCTCGAACACCCAGAGCTGGCGGATCTCGTGCAGCTCCGCCATGGTGATCAGCTCGAGGCTCCGCACTTCCTCCGGGCCGTTGGCTCGTACCCAGGTCTGCGCTTCGAGCAGGTCTCGGAGCCAGGTCTCGCGGGACTGCTGCGTGTAGGGGCCGTGGACAATGCGGTCGCCGAAGAGCTGGATGTTGCCCTTCATCTTTCGGAAGTCCCGCAGGTGACTGTCGTCACTGACGTCCAGCTTGTTGCGCAGGTCGAGGAGTGGCCGCATCCACTCCTTCTCCTCGTCGTTCTGGATCATGGCGGACATCGACTTGTCCTGCTCGACCAGGGTGCAAGTCCAGCAGCCGAAACGGCTGTCACCGCACGACGGCGTGCTGCTGTCGACGACCAGCGGGCATTCCGAGTCCGCGGAGGCGCCCTGGTACATGGTGAGCAGGTCCTTGTTGGAGTAGCCCCAAGGGTTGGCCTGCTGCATCAGGAATGTCCATACTTCGTCGTTTGACCAGTCCTCAATCGGGCTGTAAACGAGCGAGTTGGGCAGGTTCCCGTTGGGCGAGAGCCGGTCCCGCACACGCCGCTTCTCGTGCTTGGCCATCGCGCGGGCGCGGGCCTGGCTCTCCTGCTTGCGGATACCGAGCACCATGATCGCCTCGCCATGCTGGCGGACAATGCGTCGAATGAATGAGTTTGACGGCTTGATCTTCATCCGCTCGGTGCACCAGCGGAACTTCGGGCGCGGCGCCGGATAGCCGCGGCCGATCAGGTTGACCCAGAAGGTGTCCTTTGTGGCCGGCGTGAGACGGTTCGGCTCGATCGGCAGTGCTTGCTCTTCGGCGGCCAGGCGCATCGTCTCGAGCGACTGACTGACCCACGAGGCCACAATGGGATTCTCGACCAGCGTGTCGGTGCTGATGACGTAGACCGTCTTCTTGCGCTGCTCGACGGGCAGTTCCTTGAGCGCAAGCCAGACGAGCTGGAGGATGGCCGTGGAGTCCTTGCCTCCGCTATAGCCGATCACCCACGGCACCTCGTCCGCGGTGTAGAGCTCACGGACCTCTTCAGTCAGCTCCGCAACGACCGCGTCGAGACTGCTGCCCTCGAACGGCGCGGCTCGTCGTGTCGGGGTACTCATGCATCTCCTCGCTTGTACGCGTCCTCGGCTCGCTGCTCCTCCGGCGACAGTCGGAGGCCAAGCGCGCGGCGCAGGTAGTTCACGGTCAGGGTTACTTGGGTGTGGCTCTTCGAGACACGGCCGCCGATGATCGCTCGGCCCTCCCAGTCAGGGTTGGAGCGCGCCCAGTCGACGGACGAGAGCTTCACCAGGCGCGGCTTCCATTTGGAAGGGACAACAGAGTCGCGTAGCAGCGCGTTCCCAACCCGGCCGATCGCGTGGAGCGCGATTCCGTGACTGTGGATGTAGTCCCGGCGGACGTCTGGGGCAGTCAGCGTCCGCTTGCGGACCATGTCCCACTCGGGGATCAGCCCGTCGATGTGCTCCCAGAAGGCTTGAACGACGTCGCTGGCCTGTTCCTTCTCCATCTGCAGGCCTTGGAGGAGTGCCTGGTTCGCAGAGTGCACGGCGCTCAGCGTGAACAGCTTCCGGGAGCGAGCCGAGAGCGTGCTGCTCTCCATCTCGACCTGCTGCTTGAAGACTGGTGATTTCATGGCGAGCAGGCGGGTCAGGCCGGCAAGGTCATCGCGGTGGTCGTAGAGGACGCCGATTGAGCGGGAAGGGCGCACCGCGTGGCGGTTCAGGTCCGCGAACATCTGCTGGCAGCGGCCCAAGCCGGCGTCGTGGAAGAAGACCACAGCGATGGTCTCGTCGCCCAGGTCCGGGTTCTCCTTGAGGGCCAGCTCAATGGCCGCCCGACGGTGCTGGCCGTCGTTGATCAGGAACCGCGCCGCCATGGGGACGCGGATCTGGCCGGCCCGCATCCCGGTGCCCGCTTCAGCGATGCTCTCGAAGAGAATGTCTCCGTCGATCGAAGCTGTGAGCGCGCTGAAAACATAGTTGTCCGGATTGTCCAAAATATACCGACTCAGAGCGGGCAGCCTGCCCTTGTTCAGCACCCGCTGCGCCCGAACCTCAGGCGCGATCTCATCCTCATCGAACAAAAAGATCTTGGGGATCAGGCGCAGCGGACACATGGAGACGAAGAACTCTCGCCCCGCCTGGACTCCGCGGATCGCCGGGAACACGTACTCGAAGCCGACCGATGTCGTCTCGCCCGCCACCAATGCGCCCCTCGCCTCAGTCGTCACTGTATCGTGTCTGTACGTTATCTAGGAAACGTACAGTACGGGAAGCGCCGAGGAGACCGCCACGATGCCGGTAACGTATCTGGATGCTGCCGCTACCACTCGTGTTGACCCCCGCGTCGCCGAAGTTGTCCTCCATTGGATGACAGAAGACTTCGGCAACGCCGGAAGCCGCACGCACGAGTACGGAGCGCGAGCAAAGAAGGCGGTGCAGCAAGCGCGCGAGCAGCTCGCTGCACAACTTGGTGCATCCTCAGATGAGTTGATCTTCACAAGCGGCGCGACAGAGAGCAACAACATCGCTCTGCTCGGTCTAGCGCCGTATGGCGAGAAGTCCGGGCGGCGCCACATCATCACGTCGGCGATCGAGCACAAGGCTGTCCTGGAGCCTCTGGAGCACCTGCAGACGCGCGGCTTCGAAGTGGATTTCCTCAGGCCAGACAGCAGCGGACGGATCAGCGTAGAGGCGATCCAGGAGCGGTTGCGCCCGGATACCCTGCTGGTCTCGCTGATGCACGTCAACAACGAGACTGGAGTGATCCAGCCGGTTGCCGAGCTCGCCCGGCTCCTCCACGAGTCGCCGACGTTCCTCCACGTCGATGCTGCCCAGGGCTTTGCCAAGCTGCCCGACGACCTCACCGCGCCGATCGACATGGTCAGCATCAGCGGGCACAAGATCGGCGCGCCGAAGGGCATCGGCGGGCTGCTGACACGGCGGCGCGGTTGGAACCGCATCCCGCTCGAACCGATCATGTTCGGTGGCGGACAGGAGCGGAAACTTCGTCCGGGGACGCTGGCGGTGCCGCTGGTAGTCGGTCTCGCGAAAGCGGAGGAAATCTTCCGCAAGGAGCACGAGCAGTGGCTCGCCGGCGCGGAGAAGGTCCGCTCACAGCTCCTCGATGCCCTTGGCTCCACGCGGTACCACCTCAACGGCGACCCGGAACACCGGGTGCCTCATATCCTCAATGTCTCGTTTGAGGGGGTGGACGCCGAGGCCCTGATCGTCCGGCTCAAGGAGATTGCTGCGGTCGCGACTGGCTCTGCCTGCACAAGCGCGTCCTACACGCCAAGCCACGTCCTCACGGCGATGGGTTTGGCGGAGGAGATCGCCACAAACGGGTTGCGGCTGTCGTGGTTCCCCTCAGAGACAGACAACCTCGAAGCTCAGGAAATCGCTGCGGCGGTTTCCGCATTCCAAGGTTGATCAGCTCGATCCATCGGCTGGTACACCGGCTTCAGCCTGTGCCTCAGGCCGGCGTACCAGCCGGTGCCCACGCAGGGCCCGGCCGCAGCGAACCAACTCGGCTTCCCATCCATTCTCGGTGCCGATCAGGTGCGGCTTCTCATACAGCCCCGCGCGGACCTCAGCCTCGGTAAGTCTGCGGTACTTGGGGACGTCCGGGTCGTCGGCTGCCAGGAACTCGTGCTTGCGGTGCAGGAGCGGCCGGTTAGCCGAGTCGGTATAGGAGACATAGGAGGTGTCGAGGCCCTTCATCTCCACGGAGTACGACGACAGCAGCTTCGGATGTGGGTCGGTGTCGAAGTCCGGGTAGTCGAGCCAGCTGACAGCCCGGCCCTCGTGCCGAAGCTTCAGGACACTCCACTCGGCCGGCCGCCCAGCCGCGATCGAAGCGCAGTGTTCGTACAGCCGCAGCACGGTGGGGATCCGGCTCACCGCTCGCCGGTGGACGTAGAGGGCGCTCGGCGTCAACTTCCCGGCTGCCGAGGCGCGCATCGCTCCGCGGATGTAAGTATCATCGCGGAGTTTCAGCAGAAGTCGGTCGGCCCGCTGGCATGCCTCCTTGTACGACACGAAGCAGGTCCTGATGTCTAGCTGTACGGACAGCGGAAGACTTCCGAACGGGCCCCGACCGTTGAACAGCTCGACCGCGAGAAAGAGAAGGGTGTTGAGGGTAGACCGACCGACTCCTGCAGCGACCTTCTCAGGGGCGGCAGAGCGTTTGACCAAGCGATGCAGGTCCGCCTCGCGCAAGTGGGAGAGCAGTTCTGCAAGTTGGGTCGGCATCTCTTCCAGCCGTGGGAACCGCCCACGTTTCTCGAGGTAGTCGACGATCGCTGCAACTGCAGAAGCCTTGTCGTCGGAGGCCAGCCACTCAGCATCAGGGACAATTCTCCGTGCCAGGAAGGCGATACGGGCCTGGTCCTCCTTGAACGCATATACCACCCCCGGCGCCGCCGACACGCACCGAACGCCAGCGGTATCTTGAACGAAGTCACGCAGTTCGCTCGCGCCAAACAGGCGCTGAAAGGTCTGTCGGCTGGTGAGGATGCCGTCGGTGAACTCGTCGCCGCGGACCTTGCTCTTCTCCCAGGTCAGGCGGGCAGAGACCACCAATACGGTCCTCGCCAGCTCCCACGCTCGAAGCAACGTCTCACGCCGCTCTCTCGGATCCTCGATCACATTAAGGACGTACGTGAGCAGAACTGCATCAGCGGGCTCCTGCCGGCCGTCGGGGTAGTAGTAGGGATCCCAGCCAGAGGCGTCGAACTGCATCTCCAGCAGGCTCCGGACATCACCACCACGCCCGCAGCCGTAGTCCAACACACTCATGCCCGGGACGATCTGCCGATCGACGAGCGCCTGACGAGCGGGCGCGGACAGCGTCGCGCGTCCGATGGCTGTCAATCGGCGTTCGCTGTCCCACTCTGTACGCATGCCACCCCACCAGTACTCCGGCGATGCCGAGAGCATAAGGGTGGACCGGCAACGGCACGGTCAAGACGGACAAGGATCACCCGAGGCGTAGCCGTGTACGGCCTTTACTGAGCCCAAGTCGCGACCTGATGGACTTCCATGAGGCTGGCTGGTAGCGGCAGTCACACCGGCGGTGCGCTCGTCAGGGCCTGGATGATCGTTCGTATCGGGACGCGCTCCTGCTCCAGACGAAGGCGTGGCCTGTGGGTGCCAAGGCGTAGCGCTTGGTCCAGCTCGGCTTCGTCCGGGGTGAGGAAGGCTGGTGCCTCGGCTGTCTGGGTCTTCTCCTCGCCCCAGTGTGCCCGGTGGGCGAGGAGGGTTTCGCGGTCCATGAGGAACGAGCGGGCGTGGGGGAAGTGCCGGCGGAGCTGGCTGAGGATGGCGAAGCCGTGGGTGTCGATGTCTCCCCAGTATCGGAGGTCGATGTCGGCGAGCCAGGGCAGGTACCGCAGGAGTGCGGCAGCGTAGCCGGCGCCGAGGATGGCGATGGCGCCGGGGACGTCGGGCAGTGACAGGTAGGTGATTTCGTTTTCGAGGACGAAGACGGTGTGGATGCCCGGGGGCGGGGCGGTGAGCTCGTTCGCGCGGACGGTGATCTCGCTGAACGGGCCTGGCTGGTTGCCGAGGTAGCGCAGGCGTACATAGGGCGGCTTGGCAAGGAAGCCGTAGCGCGCGGCGAAGTCTCCTTTCGGAGTGTTGGGGTGGATGCGGCCGATGGGCAGGGTGTGGTCGAGGAGTTCCCCGAGGATGCCCTTGTTGGTCTCGATGAACTTGGTGTCGACACCGGGGACGTCGACTTGGCGGAGGTAGATCGGGCCGCTTTCGTGGTCCCGGATCCAGTGCACGGTGTCGACGAGTTGCTGCCAGTGGGTGTGCGACTGGAGCACCTTCATTGGGTGGGTGGCCATCCACTGGGCGAGGTGCGGGTCCTGCCGGATGGTGCGGGTGTGGAGGTCGTCGAACAGGTCGACCTGAGTGCCGACACCGAGGATGGCCCAGAGGTCTTCGCGGGTGTCGACCCAGACCCGGTCAGGAATGGTGTTCGCCGGGGTGTTGTTGCGGCCTCCGATGGTCTTGGTCTGGATCCGCAGATGGGGATGTTGGCCGGCGGCCCAGGACTCCGCCCACGCTCGGGCCTGCTCGTAGTGCCGGGTGGCGTCGGCCGCGATGGGGCCCTTGAGTGGAATGCCGATGGGCTCGAAAGGAAGGTCCTGCGCGGCTGCGGCGAGGTAGAGCCCGGTGGTCCACCTGCGGCGAAGTACTGCGACGACCTGGTCGGGACGGGTCCACTGCGGCAGCGTCACGACTGGGCCTCCGACTGAGAAGCCGGCTGATGATTCGCTGCCTTCTGCTCGCGGTACTCCTCGATGGTGAGCGTCGTCAGCCGTGAGTGGATCTCGTCGGACTTGTAGACGTAGCCGACGCGGCTTACGTGGGGTTCGATCACGTGGAGCTTCTGCAGTGGGGTGACGACTAGGAGCTGGAGCCCGAGCCGGTGGAACAGGCCGAGGCCGAAGTGGGCGGCGTCGTCGTCGCCGCGCCCGAACGCTTCGTCGATGACGACGAAACGGAACGTCTTGTCGTTCTTCGCCTCGGGGGCGATGCGGAACTGGTAGGCCAGGGAGGCGGCCAGGATGGTGTAGGCGAGCTTCTCCTTCTGGCCGCCGGACTTGCCGCTGGAGTCCGAGTAGACCTCGTACTCGGTGTTGTCGGCACGGCTGCACTCGCTTGCGGAGAAGGTGAACCACCGCCGGACGTCGGTGACGCGGGCGGTCCAGTCCGCGTCCCTCTCGGCCTCGCCGGGGCGGCCCTTGAAGCGGTCGATGAGGCGCTTGACCTGGAGGAACTTCTCTTCGGTGTAGGCGTTGTCGGTCTCGGTGGCGAGCGCGTCGGTGGTGCATTCGAGCAGGTCGCGCCGGAAGTCCCGGATCTCGACGTTGGCGGTGGGCACGGCGTTCAGGCGGACGTAGCGGCCGGGGCCGTAGTCGATCTCCTTCAGCGATTCGTTGATGATGTCGATGCGTTCGCGGATCTCCTGTTCCTGGGCGCGCAGGCGGGCCTGGAAGGAGGCGATGTCGCGGATGACGTTCGTGCGCAGGTAGTGCTGGAACTGGGCCTCGAACCTGGGCAGGTCGTCGCTGACCAGTTGGTCGTGGAGCGCACGGTAGTTCCTGGCGGAGCCGAGGGTGTTGTCGAGGTCGTTCGCGTCCTGCCGGTAGGTGGCGCGGAAGGACGTCATCATCGCCGTGGCGTCGCTGGCGGCGTTCTGGAGGGCCCGCTGCTGGCTCTCGACGGTGCGGCTGATCTTGGCGAACGCCTGGGTCTCCGCTGTCTGAAGCAGCTCCAGGTACCGCTCCCCCGGAGCTGAAGGGGGCAGGAAGGTTGCCAGCGCGTCCGTGTGGCCGGCCAGGGCGGTGAGGTCGGACTTCTCGAGGACCGCGGAGGTTGCCGAGAGCTGGGCCGTCACCTTGCCGCGCTCGTTGCGGATGCCGCCGAGCTCCTCCCCGCCGGCACGGACGGAGGCTCGGCCGAGCTCGATCTCGGTGTTCGTCCGGAGGAGTTCCGCAGTGAGCTTGTCGAGGCCGACCTCAGCCACGAGGTCCTTCTTCTGTTGCTCCACCTGTTCGAGCTCGGCAACGGAAGTGTGCCAGTCGATGTCGTTGTAGGAGGAGATGCTTCCAAGGAGCGTCAAGGCCTCACGGATGCCGGCCCGTTCCTTCTGCCGCTGCGTGATCTCGCTGGTTCGCTCGGTGATGGCCGCGCTCTTCTTGGTGAGTTGGGCGATCTTGGCGAGGAGCGCGTCCAGCTTCGCCTGGTTGGACCAGCCGAGGACCCAGGAGCTCCGGTCGTCGATGCGGGAGGCGTCGTTCTTCTCGTGCCGCCCGCCGCCGCCCTTGATCAGGCCCTGCCGCGTCACCGCAGGCCGGGCGGAGCGGGTGAAGGCGTCCAGGTCAGCCGCACACACGTAGTCGGCGCGGGTCTTCAGCTGTGTAGCAAGCCAGCTGCGCGCCCAGCTGTCGTGCCGGAGTTCGAGTTTGCCGGTCAGCAGGTCCCGGTCCTGCGGCAGCTCTGCGGCCGGTACCTGAGCGGGCACCTTGTAGTACACCAGGCGCAGTCCGAGGTGCCGTCCGTTCACCCACTCCGAGACCTGGGTGTAGTGGGCTTCGGGTACGAGGAGGGACAGTGCGAAGCCGCGCAGGACACGTTCGGCCGCTCCAGCCCAGACGGCTTCGTCGTCGCGGACCTGGATCAGTTCTCCTGCGAAGGGGAGCTCGTCGACGGTGGCCCCTGTGGCGGCCGAGAGGATCTGCCGCAGCTCTAGGAGTTTGGCGGGGATGCTGGAGCGCTGGCTCTGCAGGCTGGTGATCTCCTGCCGGATCTCGCCCGTCTCCTTGTTGTTGTGGTGGCGATCCACGGCAAGGGCGTCGAGTTCTTCGCGTTCCTGCTGTTCCAGGCGCGTGGCGTGCGCGCGGGCCTCGGCGATCTGGCTGGAGCGTTCACGGAACGACACCGCGTCGCTAACCGGCTCCAGACCCGCTGTACCGAGCCAACCCGTGTATTCGCCAGCTCGGCTGCGGCGCCGGTCACGCTCGCCGCGCAGTTCGTCGATCCTGGCGTCCAGCCGGACGAGCTTCTCCCCGCCAGCTCCGTCGATCTGGCGTTGGAGGGTGTCGGCGGTCTGACGGAGCTGCTCGAGGTTCACCTCGCGCCGTTCCTGCTGTGCGGCGAGATCCTCGATACGCTCATCCAGTTCGGTGTTGCGCTGGCTCAGGGCGTGGTGCCGATGCTTGGCGAAGTAGGCGGGCAGGACGTCGCGGCGCTGCTTCAGTGCGTCGATGTCACGCTGGATCTCGTCGCACCTGTTGCACGCCTGCACGACCGGCCCGAGAACGTCAATCATCGCTTTCGCCCGCACGACCTCGTTGTGGCTGGCGGTCAGCGCGTTGAAATGCGAGACGATCTTGTCGACCTCGGTCCTGGCGTCGAACGGTTCGAGCATCCGCTCGCGGACGAATTCATCCAGGCTCCCCACGGCCTTCATCGACACCGTCTGATGGAACAGGTCCAGCGCCTGGTCACTGGGGATACCGAGGCTGCGGCGCAGGGTCTTCGCGTAGGGCGGGTAGCTGTTGTGGATCGTCGCGCCGTTGCGCCGCAGTCGCTGGCGCAGGTCGTTGATGTCGCTTCCGAAGTCGGTGAAGTGCGCGTCGATGGACATCGGGGTGTCGGCGGTGACGTAGAACCGGTCCGGCTGGCCGGTGTTGGAGTCGGGGACGCAGAACACCTGGGCGAGAGTGACGTGGACTCCGAGGGTGTAGTTGGTGAACACGCCCAGGATCACGCTGTGGGAGGAGGAGCCGCGAAGAGCGATCGGGCGGGTGCTGTTCGTCGCCTCGACCCGCTCGGTCTTGTAATGGCCGAGTACGTACGAGCGCAGGTTCCGCTCCTTCGCGTCGGCGCCGGCGGCCTTGTTGTAGGCGATCTTGTTGGCCGGGAGCAGCAGGGTGGTCATCGCGTCCACCAGTGTGGACTTGCCGGAACCAACTCCACCTGTCAGCAGCGCGCTGCGGCCATCGATCCCGAAGCCCCAGATGGTTCGGTGGAACGTGCCCCAGTTCAGTACCTCCAGGCGGGCCAGCCTGAAGCCCGGGCCGACGCCGAGAGAGCCATCGGCGACCCCTGGCTGTCGAGGGATGAGGGACACAGCCGGGGTGGTGGTGCTCATTCGTCGCCCTCCGGCGTGATGGTGTCGCGGTAGGTGGAAAGCAGGTCGTTGAAGTCGCTGAGGACCTGGGCGTCGACGAGGGCCTTGAT
Organism: Kitasatospora sp. NPDC058190; assembly: GCF_042883685.1. Classification (NCBI taxonomy): domain Bacteria; kingdom Bacillati; phylum Actinomycetota; class Actinomycetes; order Kitasatosporales; family Streptomycetaceae; genus Kitasatospora; species Kitasatospora sp. NPDC058190. The sequence continues at coordinate 117,643 of NZ_JBHVVI010000008.1, read as the reverse complement.
GTGCCGCCGGACCTCGTACAGGCCGGCCTGCTTGGTCTGGCGCAGCGCCTTCAGGTCACACAGCTTCTTGATGTGGCTGTCGATCTGGTCGACCAGCTGTGCCTCGTTGCTGCGCGGCGGCAGGAAGCCGCGGACCATCTCGACGAGGTCGTCGCGGGACAGCAGCAATCGGGTATCGCCGGAAGTGGCGTCGCTCTCCGCGAGACGCCCGCGCAGGAGAACCAGCATCAGGCTGACCGCGAAGGAGAGACGGTGGCGTGTCACGAGCCGCGGCACCGTCACGCCGTCATCGCGCGCCTCCGGGTCCAGCTGTCGGGTGTAGGCGTAGCCCTCCGCCAGGTCGACCACGACGTCCAGGCCGATCACGCGAAGGTAGTCGCCGATCGCCGTTTGATGGGCGGTGATCTGTTCCCAGACCGCCGGTGCGTCGCTCTGGTACAGCACGCCCGCTTTCAGCAGATGCACGATGGGCACGGACAGTGCGTCGCTCACGCCTGTTCCACCTCTCCGGCGGCCGGGCCGCCCTCGTTGCGCACGAAGGTCACCTGCGGGACCGTGGCCACGGTGTGTCCCGATGCGTTGACGCGCTCGTACACCACCTCGCGGCTGTGCTCGGGGTCGATCACCACATCCAGGCCGGGCCGCTGAAGTTGGAAATAGGTGAGCAGTTCGGCAAGCCCCAGCGTGAGCGGGAAGCGGTCGACTACCGCTGCCAGGTTCGCCTGACCGCTCGGGCTCTCTTCGAGCAGTGCCAGCACCTGTCCGGCCAGCACCTCGTCGTCCACATGCAGGCCGGCGAACAGCTCCGAGACGTCCACGCCCGCATCGTCGGACGATTCGCCTACCGTGCTGTCCAGCTCCGCCCGGTCGACCGGCATGTACAGGCGCCGCTCCATCGGCAGAGCCAGGTCCACCTGCGGCACCTCCAGCTCCATTCCCGGAAGGTCGCGTCGGCCATCCAGTGCCGTGATGTGGCGCTGGATGGAGCGTGCCAAGGCCAGGACCCTGCGGTCCTCCTCCTTCCCCCTGTCGGCCAGGAACCGGCGCAACTGCTCGGTGAGCTGTCGGACCGTGTTCTGGGTGCTCTCGGCCGCTTCGAGCCACGCCCGCGGGATCTTAAGGAGGTTCTTGTTGGTCTTGCCGTCCAGTTGCGGCAGCTGGTTCACCTCTCCCAGGAGGTTCAGCAGATCCTCCTGGCGGCGAGGCGACAGGAGGTAGTCGAAGAACGCCTGGAAGCTCTGGCCCTGCTCCGATTCGGCGATCATCTCCCGGTCCATGAGGAAGGAGGCCAGCAGCTCGCCCTTGCCGCCCTCGGCACTCGCCACATCCTGACGAAAGCGCCGGTCCAGCTCCCGCAGGTTCCCCTCGACCTCTCGGAAATCCCGCAGCAGGTCGATCGCCATGCTCTCCACCTGCTGGTACCGGTCCAGCAGAGCCACGGGCGTCAGCACCTCGAGCTCACCTGCACGCAGCCGCGCGATCTGAGCGTCGATCTGGTCCCGTTCACGGCTGAGTTCGTCGATGCGTGCCTGGGGATCCGTCTCCGTACCAAAGGCCATCTGTCGCAGCAGATCGACGATAGTGCCCAGGCGGGACTCGGTACCGATGAAAGAGCGCGCGGGCAAGGCTCGGACCCATGCGACGGCCTTCTCCAGTGCGCTGGTGGCGTCGAAGTGCGGCTCGTCCTCGCCAGGCGGGTAGTACTTGCGCAGCCAGTCGCTGTTGGTCCACTCCGTCAGGTACTCCGAAGCCGTCCGCGGGTAGGGGCCGAGCGCCCGCTCGTTGAGGTCGTATAGCTGGTCGTCCAAACGGGAGACCAGGATGCTCTCGGGCACCCCTCGCTCGTTCTCGTCGACGAACACCGTGCCGCAGAACGCCAGGACCAACGGCGCATTGCCCGCGCGCAACAGCCGCCACGCCGGGTGATCGAACAGGTCAGTGACATCGTCGAATTCCACGCATCCCTACCCTGGGCCAGATGGGTTCATCGCCACGCCGGCTCGGACCCCGGTTGGCTGTGTTCACGGTAGAGCCTGGCACTGACAAAACCGGATAATCGCATACATTTTCGATTCTTAGCGCCCCCCGCCGAGCGAGCCGGCGCCGCCAGCCCTTCAGAGACCTCCGAGCCGACGGGTGCCGCCTCGGCCTGCTAGACCAAAGGGACGGAAGCGAGGAGGAATACGTCGTTCCTCTTCTCGATTGGTCACTCCGTACGGTCGTGCGAAGGGGGCGTAGGTGACCGATCTGAAGATGTTCCGACTGGGTGGCGATGGTCGTGATGTCGAGCTGCGGGGTTCGACGGTGGCGCGGGAGCGGGAACTGCAGCGGCGGGCCGAGGGAGCGTTGGAGGCGATGCTGGGGGTGCGGTTCGTCGCGTCGGAGTACGCGACGGGGCCGTGGCACCAGGGGCGGATCGACACACTGGGGCTGGACGAGAACAACGTCCCAACGGTCGTGGAGTTCAAGCGCGGTCGCGACAGCGGACTGATCGCGCAGACGCAGTCCTACCTTGTGTGGCTGGCCGCGCACCGGCATGAGTTCGAGGCGCTGGTACGTAGACGGCTTGGTGCCGAGGTGGCGGAGGCGATCGACTGGCGGCGGCCTCGGGCGATCTGCGTGGCGGGCGAGTTCTCGCGCCACGACCGGGTCGCTGCTTCTGCCCACCAGCGGGACTTCCGGGTCGACCTGGTGCGCTACCGGGTCTTCGGTCCGGACCTACTGACGTTGCAGCTGGTCGAGACGGTCCCGGGCTTCACCGCCGTCGGCGCTGCGCAGGCGCAGGCCGCGCCGATGGGCGCGGCCTACGTCGAGCCGACGGCGGGTGCGGAGCCGGCGGCGTCGGGCTCGCAGGTGGAGGCGCCGGAGTGCCTGCGGGAGCTGTACGGCGAGCTTGACGAGGTGCTGACCGCGGCGGGTGAGCTGGAGGTGGTGGTGCTCAAGCACTACATCGCCTACCGGCGGATGCTGAACGTGGCGTCGGTGATCTTCCGGCCGTCGCCGTCACACCGGGCGATCCTGGTGTATCTGCGGCTGGACCCGGACACGGTGGAGCTGGAGGAGGGCTTCACGCGGGACGTGCGCGGTATCGGGCACCTGGGGACGGGTGACCTGGAGGTGCGGATCGCCTCGTCGGCGGACGTGGAGAAGGCGGTGCCGCTGATCCGCCGGGCGGTCGAGGAGTCCTGACGGACGAGGAAAGGACGGCTGGAGCTTGGTGCTCCAGCCGCCCTTTCGCGTCTGTGGCCAGTCGACCTGGTGGTGGTTCTCATGTCACGCCTCCGGTCCGGCGAGGACGAAGTCGTCCTGGGTCAGCTCGGCTCGCAGCCGCTGTTCGGCGACGTCGGCGTAGTGGGGGCTGAGTTCGACGCCGAGGAAGTGCCGGCCCTCGCGCAGGGCGGCGACGCCGGTCGAGCCGCTCCCGACGAACGGGTCGAGGACGGTTCCGCCTTCGGGGCAGATCTGGACGAGCTGCTGCATGATCTCCACCGGCTTCTGGGTGATGTGGACCCGGTCCTTGCGGGGCTGGGAGGCGATGAAGTGGCCGGGCAGGTAGAGGTCCCGGCTGTTGTCGAGGGTGCCCTTGACGCCCCAGATGATGAACTCGGCGGACTGCTTGAAGCCGCCCTTGCGGGGCCGGCTGGCGGGCTTGATCCACGGGATGGTGCCCTGCCAGGTCCACCCGGCCATCTGGAGGGCGTCGCTCGTGGTGGGCTCCTGCCTCCAGTCGGAGAAGACCATCGCGACCGAGTGCTCGGTGCTTGCCCGGTACGCCTCGGTCAGCAGCTCGGTGAGCCAGGAGCGGTAGGAACGCTGGTCGCGGTTCTCGCCGGGGAAGGTCTTGAGGTCGTGCGCGGAGCCGGTCTGTACGTACTTGGCGCGGGCGTCGCGGCTGGTGCGTTCGGAGCTGGTTCGCCCGCCGCTGTTGTACGGGGGGTCGGTGATGACGGCGTTGACGGACTCGTCGGGCAGGGACTTGAGCACGGTCAGGGCGTCGCCTCGGTGCAGCTTGTAGCTCACTGATTCCTCTTTCAGGGCAGGGGTGGGCCCGCTCCGGGCTACGCCCGGCGGCAGCCGCCGGGAGCGGGGATGCAGGGGAAGGTAGCGGCGATCGACGGCCGCGCCTAACGAGCGGTTCCCCTGGGACCGGCCCTGGTCGGGGGTCGTTTGGTGCGGCCGTCTTTCGCGTCTACTGTCTCGCCATGCCAACCGGGCAGGAGGCCAACTCGGCCCGGCTCGGCGCGTGTTGATCCGTGCTGCCTCGTCCAACCGGGGCTTTCTACGGATCGCTGTCCCCTATCCCCGCCCTGAGGAGTCGCTGTGTTCCGGCTGAGATTACGAGCGCGGCTGGCTGCCGCGCGTGACCCGAGACCGGCGTCCGGGAGCTACCAACTCCGTGATCCGGGCCCGCCCTGAGCAGGGGCGGTTTCACCACCGGCGCGGTGCCGGCGACTTCTTCGCACGAGAGGCCGGCACCGCGCCCTCCTACGAACCCCGCAAGGAGCCGCTGCGATGCAGCATGCCCTGGCACACCCGTGCCCTCATCCACCTCCGCCAACCGCCAGGCGCCGCCCGGGTGATCGGCGGCGGCCGTGAAGAAGACCGTCGGTGCGCTCGTCGGTGTCGTCGCCTGCGGCCCGCTGTTGCTCGCCCTGCCGGTGGTGATCGTGGGCGCGGGCAACGCGTCGGCGACGTCCGCCTCGTGTCCGCCGGGCGGTGGTCCACAGGGTGTGGACAGCTCCGCTGTCGCGGCGCAGGTGGAGTCGATCCTCAAGGGCTCCAGTCCGCTCAGCGCTCCGGGCGTGGCGGGGCTGGACAAGCCGGACGAGCAGGTCCCCAACGCCAAGACCATTCAGGCCACTGGCGTCGCCATGCATATCCCCGTCCGCGGGCAGATCGTCGCCCTGGCGACCGCTCTGCAGGAGAGCGGACTGTGGAACGTCAACGGTGGCGACCGGGACTCGCTGGGCCTGTTCCAGCAGCGGCCCTCGCAGGGCTGGGGCACGGCGGCGCAGATCATGCAGCCGGTGTACGCCTCGACGAAGTTCTACGAGGCGCTCAAGCAGGTCAGTGGGTGGCAGTCGATGACCGTCACCCAGGCCGCCCAGGCGGTGCAGAGGAGCGGCTACCCCGACGCGTATGCGAAGTGGGAGCCGTTGGCGACCGCGTTGCAGAAGGCGATCGAGCCGCTGCTCGCTCCCGCCGGCACGGCCTCGCCGCCGCCCGGCGGGAGCCCGACGCCGGCACCGTCCCCTTCGGCTGGCGCCACCGCGAGCCCGTCGCCGGGCACCGGCGGCTGCGGGACGTCGACGACGGGCGGCGACGGCACCGGCTTCGGGACGATCCCGGCCGGCTCGCTGCCGTCCGGGTACGCGATTCCGGCGGATGCGCCGCAGCAGGTCCAGACCGCGATCCGTTGGGCGCTGGGCCAGTTGGGCACCGCGTACCAGTGGGGTGGCACGTGTGCGAATGCGCACGGGCCGGACCCGATGGGCCGGTGCGATTGCTCCTCGCTGATGCAGATGGCCTACAAGGCCGCCGGCGTCTCCCTGGAGCGGACCACCTACGCCCAGGTCAAGCAGGGCACGGCCGTGTCGACGGACGCGCTCAAGCCTGGTGACCTGTTGTTCACCCGGGGAAGTGCCGCCGTGCCGGAGCACGTCGGGATGTTCATCGGCTCGGGGCTCGTCGTGCAGGCCCCCAAGACCGGTGACGTGGTCAAGATCTCGACCCTCGCCGAATGGCGGCCGGAGATCCTCGCGGCCCGCCGCGTCGTCTGACCGGCGCCTCTCCCCCCTCCTTTCCTCCCCTCTCCGGGCTGCCTTGGCGCGCCCGAAATGCGAACTGGAGTTCTTCATGTACCTCGCGGACGCGGTCACGCAGCTCGCGTACGACCCCGGTATCACCCCCAACGAGGGTGGCCTGCCTGGCCTTTCGGTCCTCAAGCAGGTGATGGGCTCGATCAACTTGTTCGGGATCATCGCGATTGTCGGGGCGCTCGCGGTGAGCGCCGGGGTGTGGGCCTGGGGCCACCACTCCGGCGGTCACCAGGCCGAGGCCAACGGCAAGAAGGGCGTGCTGGTCAGCGCGGGCGCCGCGCTGTTGATCGGCGCGGCGAACGGCATCGTGGCGTTCTTCTCGGGCCTTGGCGGCCAGGTCCACTGATGAAGAAACGTTCCTTCACCTGTGAAGGCGTGTCCGGCGGCGCATCGCGCGTGCGCCGCCGGGCGCTGCTCGGTCTGGTGGTCCTGGTGGCCCTCATGGTCCTGGCCGGCGCACTCGCCTACTTCACCCGCGGCACCCGTTCCGTGCCCAACCCTGCTCCCCACGTGCCGAGTTCGCCAACAGCTGCCGCTCCGACCGTGTCTGCCTCGGCGGGGCCGAAGGACGGTGCCGCTTCGCTGCCGGGTCCGCCGTCGACGCACGATCCGATCGCCTACGCGAAGGCTGCGGCGGTGGCGCTGTGGTCGTACGACACCCGCTCCTACTCGCAGCCGGAGCTGGTGGCTGGCCTCCATCGGTGGCTGACGCCCGAGGGAAGTTACGCCGACGCCGACTCGGTGGACCGCCTGGTGCCCTCGCCGCTGCTGTGGGGACGGATGGCCGACTCCGGCCAGTTCGCCAGCGCGACCGTGGAGGACGCGCACTTCCCGGACACGTTCACCAGGGCGCTGCAGGCCGATCCAGGGGCGATCAAGCAGGCGTACATCTACGCCGTCACCGTTACCGGCAAGCAGTCGATCTCCTGGAACGGTGCCCCTCAGGGCGGGGCCGAGGACCGCTCGTCCACCCTCGCCGTCCAGTGCCGCCCCGACCGTCCCTGCGCTCTGGTCGGTGTGCTGCCGACCGTCTCGCCCTGACCCGAGGAAGGAGGTTCCCCTCATGGATGTCTGCAACATCCCGATGATCAACCAGGTCTGCGACGCGGTCGACGCGATCAACTTCGTCTCGGACCCGGGTAAGAGCATCACCGACGGCATCGGCGCGTGGATCACGAAGTCGATGACGGAGCTGGCGACCAGCGCCGTCAACCTCGCCTCGCGAGCGGTCGACCAGACCACGGCCATCGACCTGAACGCCCCCTGGTTCAGGAACAATTACCAGCTCATCCTGCCGATCGGCCTGGTCCTGACCGTCGGTACGTTCTGCGCGCAGCTGATCCTGGCCGCCTGGCGCAGGGACGACCGGGCCCTGGCCCGTGCGGCCTGGGGCACCATGACCGGTGTCCTGTTCTCGTTCTGCGCGATCTCGTTCACCGCCGTGGCGGTGACCGTGGTCGATGCCCTGTCCGCCGGGCTGTTCAAGGCGGCGGGCACGTCGTTGGAGGACGCGATCCGGCGGATCATCAAGGTGTCCGAGCTCGGCTTCATGTATGGGCTCGGCTGGGCGATCCCAGCCCTGGTCGCCGTCGGATGCGCGATCGGCGCGTTCCTGTACTGGGGCGTGATGGTGGCCCGCAAGGTCGGCGTCCTGATCATGGTCGTGCTCGCCAGCTTCGCCGGGGCCGGTGGCGGTTGGGAGGTGGCCCAGCGCTGGCGGCGCGGCTGGATCGAGGCCACCGCCACCCTGGTGGTCTCCAAGCTGCTGATGACCGTCGTGTTCATCACCGGCGTCTCCGCGATCGGCAACTCCGACGCCAAGGACGGGATGGCCGCTCTCTCGGACGTCATGGCCGGTGTCGTGATCATGGTGCTTGTCCTGTTGTGTCCTTACGCCGTCTACAAGTTCATTCACTGGGCGACCGACGGCTCGGGTCACGACGACATGCACCGCACCGGTGTCGCCGGCATGGCGGTGGCCGCCGGGGCCGCGAAGACCGCTGCTGGCCTCGCGATGCAGGTGGGGACCGGTGTCCCTGCCCCGCAGGGCCCCAGCCAGGTCCCGGGGATAGACGGCGGCGGCGTCTCCTCCGGCATCGACCCGACCGGACGGGTCAGCAAGGAGGGCATCGACGCCGGCCCGGCACAGCAGCCGACGAAGTTCCGCTTCGGCGAGGATCCGAGCGCGCCCGGCGACCGCGGACGTGCCCTGGTCACCCGGCCCGGCATCCCGGCCCTGATCACCCGGGCCTCCTCCGGCGGCGGTGAGGGCCCGCCGACGTCCGGCGGCCAGGAGGCACCGGTCGCCCCGAGCATCCGGAACGCTGCGGAGGGCTCGGCCGCGCCGTCCGCACCTGGCGCGCCCCCGGGACCGAGCGTGCCTGCGCCATCGGCACCTGCGGTCCCCGCCGTTCCGGCACCGCCCGCGGCGAGCGCACCTGCGCCGAGCGGAGCCTCTGCTTCCGATCCGGTTCGGTTCGTCTACCCGAACCGGCCGAGCAACCCCGGTACCTGACCGGTACCCCCTCCCCGGGGCGGGCGGCGGCCCGCCGCCCGCCCCGGGCCCCATGACCAGCGAAGGAGCCCTTGCGATGACGTCCAGAAGAGTGCCGCGCCCCCGCCCGCCGCCCGCACGCTCACCCCCCTCTGGAACCCCGATGTCCTCCTCGACGCCCGACACCACGCCTGCGTCCGTCAAGTTCCCCCACCGCTCCAAGCGCGGCATCCTGCTCGGCCTGAGCGCACCGCAGCTGATCACCACCGCCGCCGCCGGCCTGCTCCTGCTCGCCGTCCTCACCACCCGGGGCGTCACCGGCGCCCTCCAGTTCCTCCCCGTCTGGGGCGCGATGGCCCCGTTCGTCTTCGTCCGCTACCGCGGCCGCACCCTCGCCGACTGGGCTCCGGTCGCCGCCCGCTACGCGCTGCGCCGGTTCCGCGGACAGCTCATCTGGCTCGTCCGCCCCTCCTCCCGCCCGGTGCGCGAGGGCCTGCTCCACCTGCCCGGCAGCGCGGCCAGCCTGCGCGTGGTCACCGCCCCCGACCGCCGCTACGGTGCCGTCCACGACCCGCACGCCGGCACCCTCACCGCGATCGTGAAGGTCAGCAGTCGCGCCTACGCTCTCCTGGACCCCGGCACCCAGAACGCCAACGTGAACGGGTGGGGTCGTGCGCTGGCGGCGCTCGCCCGCACTGGCCAGGTCGCCCGGATCCAGGTGATCGAGCGGACCGTGCCCGACTCCGGCGACGGGCTTCGCCGTCACTGGGAGGAGAACGGCCGCCCCGACGCGCCGCTCGCGGGAGCCCTGTACGGTGAGCTGATCCAGAACGCGGGCCCGGCCAGCGCCCCGCACGAGGCGTACGTGGCCATCGCCCTGGACTTCAAGGCCGCCAAGCGCCTGATCGCGCAGGCCGGTGGTGGTCTGACCGGCGGCTTCGCGGTCCTCGCCCAGTTGACCAGCTCCTTCGAGCAGTCCGCGCGCACCGCCGGCCTCAACCCGACCGGCTGGCTGAACGCCGGCGAGATCGCCGCCGTCGCCCGCACCGCCTACGACCCCAAGTCCCGTGCCGCGCTGGACCGCTGGTCCGAGGACGGACGCCCGGCCGCAGACCCGGCTGCCGCCGGCCCCGTGGTCGTCCTGGAGAAGGCCGACCACATCTCGACGGACTCCGCCCACCACTCCACCTACTGGGTGGAGAACTGGCCCCGTACCCAGGTCAACCCGGGCTTCCTCCACCAGGTGCTCTTCGCCTCCGGTGTGCGCCGCACCGTCTCCCTGGCCTACGAGCCCAAGGACATCGACTCCGCGATGCGCGACGTGCGCCGCAAGAAGGCCAGCGTGATCGCCGACTCGGCCGAGCGGGCCCGCAAGGGACAGGTCGCCTCCGAGGCCGACTCGGTGGAGTACCAGGACATCCAGGACCGCGAGCGCCAGCTGATCGCCGGGCACGCCGACGTCGCCCTGACCGGCCTGTTGACCGTCTCGGCCGACACCGAGGACGAACTGCGCTCCGCCTGCGCCGTGGTGGAGACCGCGGCCGTCGGCGCCCAGCTCGACCTGCGCCCGCTCACCTGGCAGCAGGCCGAGGCGTTCACCGCCGCCGCCCTGCCGTTCGCCCTCGCCGCCTGATGCCAGCCCGTCTCGAACCCGAAAGAGCACCCTCATGCCGGCCACCACCGCCACCGCGCAGGACTTCGTCCCCTACGCGACCGCCGCGATCGACTTCCACCGCGCGCTCAACATCCCCACCGGCCCGCTGGTCGCCTCCCGCGCCGAACTCGACTCGCTCCACGAGCACCTGGTCTCGCTGCATGGCCTGCTGGACGCCCACGCCCAGCGCACCGCCCCGCTGCTACCCGCGGAGGGGGAGCACCTCAAGGCTGCCCGCACTCGCCTGTGGCAGGCCGCCGACCACCTCCACACCGCCTACCACTGCTCTCCCCGTCCCGGCACCGGCGAGGTCCCCGGCCCGGACGCCTGCCGGCCCCGTCTGCCCGAAGGCGCACCCGAGCTGACCATCTGCCGGCGCCACCAGCAGACCGCCCAGCTGGTCCGCCGCCGCACCACCCCCGCCGACCTGCACTCCCCGTTCACCGGCCTCGTCCGCCGCTGAACCCCGACCTCCCCGGATACGTGATCATGCCCAGGAACCGCGCCACCGCATCCCACCTCTTCGTCCCGCGCAAGACCACCCGTGCCCAGCAGCGCGCCGCGCGCGCCGAGTTCGCCGCAGCCCGCACCAAGGCCCGCCAGGCCCAGGGCCCCACCGAACGCCGCGAGCACGAGGGCGCCGACCCCGACCTGCAGCCCCCCTACCCCGCGTCGGGGCGGCCGGGCCCGGCCTCCGCCCGCGGCAGCCGACTTCGCCTGCCCAAGCACCGCATGACCACCGCCGTCGCCGGCGGGGCCTATCCCTTCCTCGCGGAGGCCGGCCTCGGCGCCGAGGGCATCTTCATCGGCCGCGACCTCCACGCCGAGGGCTCCTTCTGCTACGACCCGTTCGCGCTCTACAACTCAGGCCGAATCGAGGGGTTCACGAACCCGAACGCGATCCTGTGCGGCGTCATCGGCATGGGCAAGAGCGCGCTCGCCAAGTCGATCGCGACCCGCGCCGTTGCCCACGGATACAAGATCTACGTGCCGAGCGATCCGAAGGGTGAGTGGTCCGGCCTGGCCGAGGCACTCGGCGGGCAGACCATCGCGCTGGGCCCTGGCCTGCCAGGGCGGCTGAACCCGCTGGACGCGCCGCCGCAGCCGGACGGGGTGAGCAAGGAGGACTGGACCAGCGAGGTCCGCAAGCGCCGCCTGCTCCTCCTGGCGAGCCTCGCGGCGACCGTACTCAAGCGCGATCTGCTGCCGATGGAGCACACCGGCCTGTCCGCCGCCCTGGACCTGGCCGTCGCCGACGCCACCGCGGCCGGCACCGTGCCGCTGCTCGGCGACATTGCCCGCCTCCTCGGCACCCGCGAGCGCCTGGATGCGACCCTCGGCGACGAGGGACGCATCGGCCACGCCGCCGACGACCTCGCCCACGCCCTGCGCCGCCTGGTCAGCGGCGACCTGTCCGGGATGTTCGACGCGCCGTCCACGGTGACCTTCGACGCGGACGCCCCGATGCTCTCCATCGATCTATCCCGCCTGGGCAGCAGCGGCGACGACACCGCCCTCGTCCTCGCGATGACCTGCGCCTCGGCCTGGATGGAGGCAGCGCTCGCCGACCCCGCCGGCGGCAGGCGGTGGGTGATCTACGACGAGGCGTGGCGGATCATGCGCCATCTCGGCCTCCTGGAGCGCATGCAGCAGCAGTGGAAGCTCAGCCGTGGCCTTGGCATCGCCAACCTGCTTATCCTGCACCGGCTTTCCGACCTGCTGTCCGCGGGCGACGCCGGATCGCGCGGGCGCGTCCTCGCCGAGGGCCTGCTCGCCGACTGCTCCACTCGGATCATCTACCGCCAGGAACCCGACCAGGTCCAGCTGTCCATGTCCCTGCTCGGCCTCACCGGCGTCGAAGCCCAGGCCATCGCCGCACTCACCCGCGGCCGGGGCCTTTGGAAGGTCGCGGGCCTGAGCTTCATCGTGCAGCACCTCCTCCACCCGCGCGAACGCCAGCTCTACGACACCGACTTCCGCCTCGCCGCCTGAGAAAGGCGCCAACTTCCGTGTCCTACAACGACAACGAGTCCTACCTCGACCACTCCCGCCTCACCCCGGCCGACTTCACCACGTTCGAGCAGATCCTCGCCACCCGCCGCGACTCCCGCCCCTACCTCGGCTCCGACTGGGACCTCGTCCTTACCCACACCAGCAGCACCGGCAAGCAGTGGGAGTCCACCTACTCCCTGTTCCGGTCCGGCGGCGCCTTCGGCACTGCCGACGAGGTGTACGTGCGGGTGTACTTCGACGAGGCCGGCCGGGCCCTGCCTGACCGGCCTCGCCGCCCCGCGCCGGCTCCGCCCCTCGCCGCAGACCTGACCGCGCAACTGCCGGGCTGGTCCGTCCAGCCTTGCCCGGTCAGCCCCGGCAGGGACCTTGCCGAACTGCGGGAGCAGACCTGGGGCTGGGGCACGCCGCCCTGGAACATCGCCGCCGCTCCGCACATCGCACTGTCGCTCACCGGGCCGCGGGGGGAGAAGTTGCTCGCCGTCCAAGTCAGCGAGGACACCCCGCTCCTCGTCGGCGCCCTCGTTCCCGACGGCTTCGCATACACGATCGGAGCGGTGAAACCGCCGGTCCCCCTAGCGTTTACCGCCGACGCGACCCCGGCGACGGTCGCGTCCGAGATCACAGAAAACCTCGCTCCGCGCTACCAGCAGGCGGTCTGGCACGAACGCACGGGATTCGTCACCTATGCCACCAATCACATCCAGGATCTGACCACCACCTGGATCCCGGCCCCCGACTGGCCGTACGGCCACCATGGCGAGATCGGCAGCTTCGAGTCCGAGGCGGCACGCAACCGAGCGGCCTGGCGCGACATCGAGACGCTGATCGACCACGGTCCGCACGTCGTGGCCGGCATCCGGGCAGCCGCCACCATCGAGGACCACCTGGACCCGGTCATCGGGCCCGACCTGCGGCGGCTCTACGTCACCGAGGGCGCCCTCACCCGGCTCCAGGAGATCCGGAACGGCTGGCAGACGGCGACGGCCAGCATCGTCGGCACCCACCCTGAGGCAGACCGGGTCCGGCACCGCGCCGAGGACCTGCGCAACCAGGAGGCGTGGGTCCACGCCATACGAGCCGTCGACGGGTCGCTGCCCGCGCTGGCCGCTCACGTCACCCCGAGGATCGGCTTCCCCGCCCCGGACCGCGAGGCGCAGGTCAAGGTCGCCGTCGCCCGCTCCGGCCACCTCCGGGACCGGAACGCCCCGGCCCCAGCAGTGCCGGCACCACCGCGTCCAGATGCGCGGCGCCCGGCCCGGTGACCATCCGCTGTACCAGCAGATTCCGGCCGAACCAAACTCCCGGATCTCCGCATCATCAGTGCCACGGCCCCCGGTACCCGGGGGAGACCGCAGCAGGAGCACGCCATGCAACCCGACCAGCTGATCGTCCAGTTCACCGAAGCCGCTTCCGGCGTCAACGCGTACGTGCACCACACCATCCGCCCGGCGGCGCACGACCCGTTCCCCGACATCACCAGGTCGCTCGCATCACGAGGACTCCCCTGCACAACCCGGCCCGGTCCGTACATCGAAGCTGAACTGCCCCACGACGGCCTCATGTTCATCGTCCCTCGCACCGGCGACGGCGAGGTCGTCGGCTGGTACGCGTTCCGGGAAGACCCCCGCACCAGGACCCGCGAGGTGCTGTACGACAGCCAGCCGACCGGCCCGGACGCACGACGCGGTCGCAGCGTCGAATCGATGCTCGCCTCCATCGGCGAGCGTCTGGACCGGCTCGGCGCTCCGACCCGGCAGCAGGCTCAGGCCCTGCGGGTCAGTGCGGAGTCCGTCCTTCACCGTGCCGGGTTCGTCCCCGTCGTCCGGGTGCACGAGACCTACCACCGGCTCCCGGTCGCCATGGTCGCCCCCGACGAGCGCCGCGCTGCCGTGACCCGGGCCGTCGACCACCTGCAGGCCAACGGCTACGCCTTTGCCTGTCCGGCCGAACTGCTCGACCCCGGCCTCCCGCCGGCACTGCCGCCGACACGGTCGCTGGCCCAGGTCACCGAGGCCATCGCGGAGGCCGGGCACACCCGGGAGGTGGTCGAAGCGCTCAGCGAGCTGACCGCTCCCGGCGACGGCGTCCTCGACCAGGTCGTCGGCACCCTCCACGAGACGGCCTCCTCGTGGGAGGGGCTGGGCGGCGCGTCCGATCCGCACTACGCGGCGCGTCTGCGCTACATCGCGACCGTGGCCGAGGGCTACGTGCAGGAGATCCGGGCGATGCGCGGCGACCTCGCCGACCGGCACACCGCCCACCCCGGCCTCGCCCGGCCCGCTCCGCAGGTCGCAGCGAGCGGCGTCGACGCCCGGGTGCTCGCCGCGCTCGCCACCTCCCCCTCCTCCACCCGCACCCTCACCGGCCACCCTGCCGAAGCCGTTCTCGCCGCAGCCACCGGCACTGTCCGTTCCACCGGGCCCCGCCGGTGAACCCCGCCAGGAAGGTGCCCGCCGTGTCTCGCCGGACCAGACCTCTCCCGTTCCGCGCCCCTCACCGTCCATACCGCGAAGCGGAGTTCCACCGTGTCGTCCCCCGATCCCAGCCACCTGCCCGAAGTCACCATCGGGCGCCACCCCGAGCACGGCATCGTCGCCGCTCTCCCCACCCAGTCGGCCGCCGCCGAGTGGATGCTGGAACGCCTCGACTTCCAGCGGATTCCCGGCCACCCGAATCTCTTCGCGCTCACCAACCAGCAGCGCGAGGCTGATGAGCGCGCCGCCTGGGCCGCCAAGCTACTCACCGGCGCCGGCTACCGCGTCGACACCGACATGTCCCTGGCCCCGGCGAACACCATCCAAGCGCCACGGGTCCTTGCACACACCGGTGTTGACGAGCCCGAGACCAACCGGCAGCCCGATCCGGAGCCGGACATCGCCTTCGCCGAACACCCCCGGCTCGGGATCGTCGCCGCCACCGCCGACACGGTCAACGCGGTCGAGCGCGGCGGAGAGATCCTCGAAGCCCACGGGTGGCAGTTCAACCACCCTCTCGACGTCTACACCCTTCCTTCCACCGTCGGCCGAGGCGAGTCACTGGAGCGTCTGGCTTCCGCGACCACGGCCACGCACCGTGCGGGCGACCTGCGCGTGGCCGTGCAACCGCAGCTCGCCGCAGACGTCGCCGCCCACCACGCCACGACCCACCAGGCGTTCACCACGCGCAAGTTCCGCGTCGACGAGGCCGTCCTCGCCGCCGCGCCCTCCCGGCCGCGCGCCGCCGCGGCGCCCGCCGTCCCGCCCCCGGCGGCCGTCGATCCGCGCATCGCCTTCGCGCGTGCTCGCTGACCACCACCCCGATACCCAAGGAGCAGAGCAGACATGGCTGTGAAGAAGGTCTGGCAGATCACCCACTCGTGCGGGCACGAGGTGGAACGGAACCTCGGCGACCGCCCGGCCGACCGGCGGGCCGGGTTCGCCGAGTGGCTGGCCAAGCAGGAGTGTACGGACTGCTGGCGCTCGGCGAAGGCCGGCGACGAGGCGGAGAAGGCGGCATGGCTGGAGGCCAAGCGGGCGGCCGAGCAGGCCGAATCGGACGCCTGGTCCGAGCAGTACCGGATGCCGCCGCTGGAGGGCACTGAGAAGGGCACGGCCTGGGGCATCCGTTGCCGCCACCAGGTTCTCGCCGCCGCCTACGCCGCGCTGGTCCTGGACGGCGGGATGCCGGAGTCCGCGTGGGAGCAGATCGAGGACCAGGCTCGCACCATCACCCGTGCCGGCTGGTGGATCGACCAGCGCACCTCCGAACCGAGCGATCTTCCCGAGCTGCTGGACGCGGCGACGGACGGCGACCGCCCGACCGAGAACCCCTTCGTGTGACCAGCAGGCGGTGCCCGGCGGCGGGCTTCTATCACCGGTCGGCGGCCGGACCAAACCGCAGATCCTGCGGATCCTCGTCCCGTCAGCCCGCGCCGCCGGGCACCGCCATCCGATCGTCCGAGAGGGGACGCCGTGATCGCCCACCTTCAACGCGCCGCCACGACGGCTGCGCTGATTCCCGCCCTCTACGGACAGGATGATCCCCGCTACCGGCTGCGGCCCCGGCTGATCGCCGCCGACTACCGCGGTGCCGACAAGCAGCTGCCCCTCTTCGGCGACCCGCAGGAAGTCCTCGGCGGCGGCGTGCTGGACGCCCCGGCCGCACGGATCGGCGCCCGCGCACCCGACCGGCCGGTGTGGCTGTGCTCGGTGCGCTCCGACCCCCGCCAGCCGGACCTGACCGACGCCCAGTGGGCCGACGTCGCCCGGCGTGTGGTCGCCGCAACCGGGCTCGCTCCCGAGGGCGACCCGGACGGCTGCCGGTGGGCTGCCATCCGCAACCTCGACCGCTCGGTGCACATCGTCGCCACCCTCGTCCGCGAAGACGGTCACATTCACAGCTCGTACCGGGACGCCTTCCACGTGCAGGCCGAGTGCAACCGCATCGCCACCGAACTCGGCCTCACCCGGTCCGCCCCCTCCATCACCACCGCCAAGGACTACCGGATGCCCGCCCCCGTCATCACCATCAGCATCGAGCCGAGCGGCAGCGTCACCGCCAAGGGCTCGAGCGACGACCTGTCCGCCACCCTGCTCCGAACAGCCGGATTTCGGCAGACCGAGGACTGGTACGGTCGCCGGCACCGGCTGCCCACCACCACCGCCACCCCCGACCGGGCCGCCATCGCCACCCACGCCACCGAGATGCTGCGCGCCGCCCGCTACAGCGTCGACCTCGACCCGAAGCTCGACCTCAACCGGCTGACGCCCACCGACCCGAACGGTCTCAAGGTCACCGGCCAGCAGGTCCTCCAGCTGACCGACCGCATCCGCGGCGCGGCCACCGCCGCCCAGGCGGCCGAGGCGATCGACCAGCTCCTGGACCCCGACGACGGCGTCCTCGCCCGACTGCGGGAAGCGCTGGAGGCTGCGGCGGAGCAGGTCACCGACCTGGACCCCGACGAGTACGAGCTATCCGACCGCTTCTCCACCGCTGCCGAATGGGTCGGCACCGCTGAGGCGGAACTCGTGGACGCCATCGGCGATCTGCGCTCCCTCGGTGCTCCGCCGGACGGGCGCGAACTCGCCCGCCAGGAGCAGACCGCGGCTGTCTACCCCTCGCCCGCCGTCACCAGCGCGGCGCTCGCCGTCTCCCCTGCCGCCGCGGCCGGCCTGCGGACAACCGCTGGCCCTGCCGCACCGGTGCCGGTGTCGGCCGCAGCGGTCTCCGGCGCCGGCCGTGGCCGCTGAACCCGTCATCTCCCCTTCCCAGGAGCCCCGGTGCCCGAGTACTACTCTTCGATCGGCGAAGCGGTCGGCGCTGCCATGCAGCACAACGTCCGTCTGGCCCAGCGCGGCGAAGGCCCGTCCGAACCGCCTCTCCAGGTCCGTTACTTCCCTCCGCCAGCCGCCGACCGCTACTCGCTGCCGGGCATGGTCGTCCGGTTGGAGGAGGACGCCAGCCCTCAGGACGTCGCGGGGATCATCGAGGAGACGACCGGCGCCCTGGTCGGCCCACTCCCGCAGTTGACCGAGCTGGTAGCGGCGGCAGCGGACTGGGCCAGGGTGCGAGTCGAACTCGGCTCCCCGGACCACGGACCGGTCGCCGAGGTCTGGACCCAACTCGCCTCTGCCCACCGCATGCTGACCCTCGCCCAAGAGGATCTGGAGACCGCCCTCGTCCGAATCGCCGACTGCCCGGCCGAGGTCGCGGAGAATCCCCTCGGCAATCTGCTGCCCGTCCTGCGGACGCGCGAGCTGCTGCACGACGTCATGGGCGCCGTGCCGCCGCCCACGCCGGACGCCCAACGCCGTCAGGCAGCCGTCGCCAGCTCCCCCACCGCAGCCAACATCCGTTCCACCACCCCCGAGCGCACCACCACGCCAAGCGCGGCCCCGGCTGCCCAACCGCGGCGCACCCGCTAACAGCACCACCGAAAAGGACAGACCATCATGGGCAACCTCGTCGACGCCTACGGCACCGACGTCGAGATCTACCACGGCGGCGACGGCCAGATCTGGGCAGACTGCCGCACCGACGCCCCCGGCCTCATCGACCGCATCCTGCGCGAGTGCGGCTTCACCGCCCCGCCCGCCCCCGGCAACCCCGCCGCCTACAGCCTCCCTCCGGACCGGCCAAGCGCTGACCAGCTGAGCGCCGCGTCCGGCGCAGCCAGCCTGCTGGACGACGCCGGGTACCGCGTCGCGATCGAACCGCACCTGGTCATCGGCTACGTCGGAAGCAACAGCATCGTCCTGCCGGACGAGCAACGGCTCGCGGCAGCCCGCCAGACCTCCCCATCCGCCAGGGCCACCACCGCCCCGCCGCCCACCGTAGCCACACCGACCACCACCCGCACGACCCACCGCACCCGCTGAAACGTTCCTCCACCTCCCCCCTCGAAGGAGAGCAAGTTCCGTGATCCGTACGAGAGCCGAGCGCGCACCGCCCGCCGCCCGCTCGCACACACCTGGAACCTCCCTTGCCTGCCCCGCGTACCAACGCGCCGTCGACCAGCACCGGCACCGACGCGCTCCTCTACCTCCTGTTCGGCGTCCTCGGCGCCGCCCTCGCCTTCGGCAGCCTCGCCTGGCTGACCGGCAACCTCACCAACGCCCTCATCGGCTCCGGCGGTTGGACTCCGTTCCGCGTCACCGACGCGCTGCTCCACCCCGACCGGCTGTGGCCGCACCTCACCCCGACCGCAGTACTGGTCGGCGCGCGCATCGTCCCCGGCCTGGTCACCGCTCTCCTCGGCGGCACCGCGCTCGTCATCGTGCTGCGCCGGCGCGCCGGGGCGAAGAGCGGCCTGGCCCGCAAGACGGACATCGCGCCGTTGCTCGACAAGGAGATCACGCAGAAGGCCAGGAGCCTTCGCCCGAGCCTGAAGGACCAGAAGGAGATCGCCCCGGCCGACCGCGGCATCCTGGTCGGCACGCTCTCCCCTGGCCGGGCCGAGGTCCGGGCCTCGTGGGAGGACGTGATGGTCGCCATCATGGCGCCCCGCTCGGGCAAGACGTCCGGGATCGCGATCCCCGCGATCCTCGCCGCCCCCGGTCCCGTCCTGCTGACCTCGAACAAGGCCGCGAACGACGCCTACACGGCGTGCGTCGACGCCCGCGCGACGGTCGGGAGGGTCTGGACGCTGGACCCGCAGCAGATCGCGCACCACCCGCGCGAGATGTGGTGGGACATCCTCGCCGACGCCCGCGACCTCGCCGGTGCCAAGCGCCTCGCCGGGCACTTCGTGACCGCGAGCGTGGACGAGGCGAGCGGCTCCGACTTCTGGTCCACGGCTGCCGCCAACACGCTGGGGGCGCTGTTCTTGGCCGCCGCGAGCCACCGCCGTCCGATCACCGACGTGCTGGCCTGGCTCGCCTCTCCGGCGGACCGCACCCCCGTCGACCTGCTCGGCGACGCCGGCCACCACGCCGTCGCCGCCCAGCTCCAGGGCACCGTCACGGGCGCCACGGAGACGCGCGACGGCATCTACGAGACGGCGAGGCAGTACGCGAGCTGCCTGCTGGACCCGGAGATCGCCGCCTGGGTCACCCCCGCGCCCGGCCTGCCCGAGTTCAAGCCGTTCGACTTCGCCTCCTCCCGGGACACGCTGTTCCTGCTCAGCAAGGACGGCGGCGGCTCCGCCAGCGCGATCATCGCGGCTGCGGCGGACGCCATGATGCGCGCCGCCGTCATCGTCGCCGAACGCAACGGCGGACGGCTCGACCCGCCTGCCCTGTGCGTCCTCGACGAGGCCGCGAACGTCTGCAAGATCTCGGACTTGCCCGACCTCTACTCCCATCTGGGCAGCCGGGGCGTCATCCCGATCACCATCCTGCAGTCCTACCGGCAGGGCCAGCGCTGCTGGGGCGAGGCCGGCATGGACGCCCTCTGGTCCGCCGCCACCACGAAGATCATCGGCTCGGGCATCGACGACGCCGATTTCGCGGACCGCCTCTCCCGGCAGATCGGCGAGCACGACGTGCAGACCGTCTCCGTCTCCAACTCCGACGGCGGCCAATCGACTTCGGTGTCGATGCGCACCAAACGGATTCTGCCGCCGGACGAGATCCGCGCGCTCCCCAAGGGCAAGATCCTCCTGTTCGCCACCGGCATGCGGGTCGCGATGCTCGACCTCAAGCCCTGGTACAAGGAGCGCTCCGCCAAGGAGATCGGCCCGGCCTCCGCCCGCGCCACCAAGGCCATCACCGAACGGGCCATCGCCAAGTCCCGTGACCACGACGGCTTCGGGCTGGCGGCATGACCATCTCGAACGCCTCCGCCCTCAACCGCTCGGGGGCCAACCCCCAGGCCGCAGTGCCCGATCCGCCGTTCGCCGGGCCTCGCTGGCGCCAACCGCGCAGCGGCACCTGGGTCTACCAGGACGCCCCGGGAGCTGCCCACGTGCAGGCGGTCCTGCTGGACGACGGGAACTGGTTCCTGGACCTGTGGTCGGCGCAGTCCCGGCTACTCGCCTGCGGTTCGGCTCCCGCCAGCGAGGTCGCCGCCCTCGCCCCGGCGCTCACCGCCAACGCCGCGAGGTGGGCACCGCCGTCCGGCCTTGACTCCTCCCGGCGCCGCTTCACCGCAACCGCCGAGGCCGTACGCGCCCACGGCCGCCCCGTACCGGACAACGCCAGGGTCCGCGCTGCCACCGCCGCCTCGCCTGCCCGGCCCAGTGCCCTCCCGACCGAGACGCCGGCCCCCGCACCAGCCGCCGCGACCCCAGCCCACCGTCGCCGCTGAATCCGCCCGACTCCCCGAGGAGTTCTCCATGTCCGACAACAACTCGCCCACCCGACGTGGCCGTCCGAAGCCGCTCACCGGTGCGCCGGTCGTCCGCCGGGGCAGCCAATGGTGGCTGATCACCGGCGACGGCTCGATCCTCGCCACCGACCCCACGTTCACCGGCGAGCTGGACCGCTTCGCCGCCGCGAAAGCCGCCGCCGACCGCGCGGTCGACCAGCTCCGCGCCCAGCAGCGGGAGCGGTAAATGGACCCGCTGCTTCGGGGCGAGCAGGCCGTACTCGGCGCGGTCCTGCTCGACCCGCGCCAGCTCGGCAACCTCGACTGGCTGGAGGCCCGCGACTTCTACCGGCCCGCGCATCAGGCACTGTTCACGGCACTGCGCCGACTCCGTGCCGAGGGCCACCCGGCGCTCACCACCAAGGGCGCGGTGCCGCTGGCGTGGCTGACCGACACGCTCGCCCAGGCCGGCCAGCACGTGCGCGGGCTCACCGCCTCGTACCCGCACACCTTGATCGCCGCCTGTCCCCGTCCGGCCCATGCCCCGGTCTACGGGCGCATGGTGCTGGAGGGCTCGATCCACCGCACCGTCGCCGAGCACGCTGCCCGCCTGCTCTCCGTCGCCCAGGAGGACGCCGGCCAGGCCGAGGTCCAGGGCGCCGTCGCCCAGGCCGACGTCTTCGTGGGCGTGCTGGAGGAACTCGCCGCACGGTGGGGGACGCAGCCCCGCGCCGCCGCTCCCGGGGCGCTGCCGATCACCACTGCCGGTGCCGAACCGGCGGCGGCCCAGCTGGAGGACGAGCAGTTCCTGCTGGCCCTGCTCGTGAACCAAGACGGAGCGATCGAGGAGGTCTTCGACTGGCTGCGTCCCCAGGACTTCGCCGATCCCGGCCACGGCCAGCTCTACCGCTGCCTGGGCGCACTCCACCACCGGGGTGAGCCGATCGACCCGGTCACCGCCCTGTGGGAGGTGCAGCGGCGCGGCCTGCTGGCGGACGGCACGCTCACCGAGGAGCGGCTCGGGCCCGTGCTGCGCGACGGGGCGGCGGGTTCGGCCGAGTGGCTTGGCGAGCAGCTCCTGCGTTCCTCTGTCACCCGCGCCGCTGTCGGCGCCGCGCTGCAGATCGCCGCCCACGCCGACAACCGGCGCCTCGCACCCGGGCAGCTGATCGGCCATGCGCTGCACGCCCTCGGCCCGCTCGACGAGGTGCGGGCCCGCTGGCTCACGGCGACGTCCCCGTCCGATCCGCAGACCCGGCCCGACATCGGCGAAGCAGCCCGCGTCCAGGCGGCACTCGCCCGCAGCCCCACGCCGCCACCGGCCCGCAACACCCCAACACCGGACCGCGTCCCTCCCGTCGGCCCGCCGCCGAACCGGGGCCGCGACCGCGCTACCCCGCACCAGCCCTCCCGGAGCCTCCTGTGAACACTCCCGACGGCGAGTCCCTCGCCCTCCACGAGCACGCGACCACCCTGGAGCAGCAGAGGGACCTGCTGCTCGCTGCCGGCTTCCCCGTTCAGGTGTCGGACCCTGTTGCCCTGAGCCGTCAGATCTCCCAACTCGGCTCCCTCATCCAGGCCATGGGCACCGAGTTCACCACCCGCATCACCGACCAGCCCGCACCCGACCATGCGCTCCGTGCCGCCGGGGCGTACGCCGAAGCGATCGGGCATCTCGGTCGGGCCGCCTCCGACCTCGGGGAGGCTGCCGAGCAACTCACCTACCTGCAACGCACGGACGACAAGCGCCACGGTCTGAAGGTCCAGGGGCTTCGCCAGAACGCCAGGCAGGTCATCGACTTCGCCTCGGAGACCGCCCGCGGCGAGCTCCATCAGGCCGCCCTGACCCTGCGACAGGCGGCGTCGGTCATCGCGCCGGACGACAACCGAGTGCAGGCCGCCCGAAGCCGCTCGGCCACCGCCGTGGCGGCAGGGCCCGCACCGAACCCGGCGCAGCCCCCTGCGTCGCCGGCCTTCTCCGCCGCACGCTTCCGCTGAACCACCCACCACGCCAGCCCCCACGAACGGATCCGCCATACACACCCCCGCCAGCGAACCCCTGGCCCCGCAGTCCTGCGGCACCGGGCTGGAAGCGTTCAAGTCGAAGCTGCAGGCGCCCGCGCTGGCGCCGGGCTCAACTCCCGCTGGCCCAGCCCGCCGGTCGACGACGACACGGTGGCTTCGGCTGTGGCCCATTGTGGGAAGCCGATTTCGTGTTGGCGCGGTCATCGCTTAGGGTGATCCCACCGACGCGGGGTGGAGCAGCTCGGTAGCTCGCTGGGCTCATAACCCAGAGGTCGCAGGTTCAAATCCTGTCCCCGCTACCACCAGGGCCGGGGCCTGCGCATGATTGCGCGGGCCCCGGCCCTGTTCGTTGGTCAGCAGCGCACGCGGAAGTGGGCGGATCAGCCTGCGACTTCGCAGTTCCCCAGCCGAGCCCACGCGGAGCGCCGAGGGCCGACACTTCGCGAGATGGCGGCCCGAAGCGCCTTTTCTTAAAAGTCGGTGGTCGGTCTGCCGCCGGGAGGCGCTGAGCCTTCAATTGGCCGTAAAGTCCGTGGACACCATTCCATTTGTGTTGTGAGGTAATCCATGGAACCGATCGCAGTCCAGTTCGACGCGACCTCGGTCATCGCGGTGCTGGAAACGGTGCTGCCCCAGTTCGAGGAGGAGGAACGACGGGCCCTGCAAGCGCTGGAGGAGATCCGCACAAAGAAGGAGGCCGCCCTCAACGCCCTGAGCGTGCTGCGCACGCTTCCGGCCGCCGGCCTGGTGCATCCTGCTGCGGTCGCCGCTCAGGCACTGCCCGCCCAGGCTCAGCCCACGCAGGACACCACGGAGCAGCAACCGACCGCTCCTGCCCAGGCTCCGACCGCCAGGAAGGCAGCGCGGAAGCCTGCGGCCAAGAAGGCCGCACCAGCGGGAGAGAAGGCCGGTTCCGCGAAGGCCTCCGCTCGGAAGGCCACGAAGGGCGTCCGGGTCCCCGCGCCCCGCAAGCCTGCCGCCGGACAGCAGCAGCCGGCTGCTGCCAAGCGCGGCCGTCTGAGTGCTGAGGGAGTCCTCGCGGCCCTCGGCGAGTTTACGGAGCCGGTCCCGGCGAAGGACGTCACCGCCAAGCTGGGACTGGATGGCACTGCCGCGAACGTCAACAACGTGCGGGCCCTGCTCGGCCAGCTCGCGAAGACCAGCCGCGCCACCAACCCGAAGCGGGGAATGTACGCGGCGCTCGACAGCTGACCGCACACAGACCCGATCTCATTGCCGGGGCCGGGGGCGGTGTGCTGCGCCTTGGCCGACGGTGACGGCCCGGCCGCCCCTGCGCACCGTGGGGCCGTCACCGTCCAGGCCCAGCTGTGTGAAGCGGATGCATTCGACGGCACTGGTACCAGAAGGCGGCCGACGCCGTCCGCGCCCCCTCCCCGCTGCGGCCGACAATCGGATCTGGGCAGCGGAGGAGGAACTGCGCACGGGGTACCGCAGTTCGAGGTCGTGGTGTACGCGCCTCGATGATCCACCACGGGCCCCCGAGCCGTGCTACCGTTTCGAAGTTGCAGTTATGGTACCCATGAACCTATGTGCGTCTGACGGGAATGTTCCTCCCTCAGGCGCATTATTTGTTTCCGGCATCTCCGGATGGGGCCTCTGCCTACAGAAGGAGAAGGTCATGGCACAGGGAACCGTGAAGTGGTTCAACGCCGAAAAGGGTTTCGGCTTCATTGAGCAGGACGGCGGCGGCCCCGACGTCTTCGCCCACTACTCGAACATCGCGACCCAGGGCTTCCGTGAGCTCCAGGAGGGCCAGCGGGTCTCCTTCGAGGTCACGCAGGGCCAGAAGGGCCCGCAGGCGGAGAACATCGTCCCCGCCTGATCGCCGGACGCGTATCCGCACCGGGATCCGCACCGTCATGGTGCGGACCCCGGTTTGTGCTGTTTCCAGGAAATGCAGACAACTGCAGCGCGAGCCGCGCATCCAGCGCCGGCCCCGAGCCCGGATCGACCGCCGGTTCCCATGCCGCCGGTCACGCCGCGCAAGACCCCCGGCCGCCATCGGAAACCCCGACCGCTCCCTGCGGACCTGGGGCGCTACGCCGCCTCTTCCCAGGCGAACCCGTCCGGGTCCGTGAACGCCGCCGCCCCGCCGCCGAGCGTGATCCGGTGCGATCCGCTCCCTTCCGGAGCCACGCCCGCCTCCTTGGCCAGGGCCGTGCGGCGGTACAGGGCCAGCGTGACCAGGGCATCGCCGCTCGCGAACTCCACGTACTTGCGCCCGAAGCTCTTGCCGACCGTCAGACCCTGCTCGACGTAGAACTGCTTGCTCACCAGCACATCCTCGACCCCGAGCAGCAGCACCAGCGACTCGAACTCCCGCTTGGCCGGCCCGCTGTCCTTCTTCGCCGAGGACGCCAGCTTCCAGATGGCCCCGTCCGGCGCCTGCAACACGCCGCCATAGCCCCACAGGGACTTGCTCGCGGGCCTCAGCACCGTCGCCCCGACAGCGATCGCCGCCTCGAAGAAGGCGTTGACGTTCGCCGGCTGGGCCACCGTCAGAGACAGCGCATACCCCCGAAAGCCGCTGCTCGCCTCCACACCGGCCCGCACCCGCAGCTGCTCCGGGGTCAGCCCGAAGGCCGTGCGGTAGAACTCCTTGGCGACTGTCTCGTCCGCCACATCCAGGGTTACGTTCTCGATGAAGGTCATGTCCATCAAGGTAGTTGGGCCCCTGGAAGCGGCGCTTCTCGAATCCTGACCGGTCTCCGAACGTGGCTCAGGCAGTGCTGCCCGAGGTCCGTTTCGGGTTTCATGTTCCGCACCGACCTTCAGCATTGCGGGTGCCGATAGGTCATCCAGCCAGGTCACAGCCTTGTCTGCCTGGCTGCGGTCGCGTCTGTCGACCTGCCGACGTGGAGGGCCCGATCGATGCGACCAGTGGTTGGACGCTCGGCGAGCTTGGGAAAGGCTGAGCAGCCTGGCGCTGCGCGATAGGCAAGCGGCACGGCCACCGAGGTACCGGGGGATGCGACGCTGTCGGCAGTACCCGGGCGACGAGGCGCTGTCATGTTGGCCGATGAGTCAAGATCTGTTCAGGAAGCGGCGTGCACTGCGTGAGGCTCTCCGAAGCGACCCACAGATGGAGCAGAAGAGCCCGAAATGGCGTGCGCTTCGCGCCTCCGACACGGAGCGCCTCACCACCGGGCTAGGGTCCTCCTCACCGCCTGGCCCGCCGGGGTCGGTGCTGCTCAAGACCCCGACGAGGTGGAGTGGCTGCTGCCCACCCCGAAGGCACCGGACGGAGTCAAGGACTCGCCGAACCAGCGGCACGGCGGTGGGGACCTGACCCTGCCCTCGGCAGCAGCGTCGCTCCGGCCTTCTTCACCCCGGCAGCCGGCCTCGCGCTCCCTCATGCGGCCAGCTCCGCCCGCGCCGGAGGCGGTGGCACTGCCGCTGTGGCCGGAGGCCGCGCCGTAGGACGGCCCGACCCCGGACGATGGGGACCGTACGCCGGCGCCGTCGCCCGATGGGAGACGCTCACCCGCCCGGCGCCGCCGCCCACCGACGAAAGCGGCAAGCTCCGGGCCGAGTTCGTCGAGTGGATGCAAGGGCTTGAGCCGGGCCGGGTGACAGCCACCCCGGGGCTCGGCCACCCGGCCCAGCTCACCGCTCTCGGCAACGGAGTTGTGCCCCAACAGGCCGCACGCGCCTTGGAGTTGCTGGCGCCACCGTTCTCGCGCTGCCCGCGCTGCCATGCCGGGTAAGGGGGCTTCTACCTCTTTTTCCCGGCCGTACCAAATCCCGGAATCCGCGGACTCTTCTCTCCGCAGCCGCACCAACCGAGGGGGCTGTCATGCCTGCGCATGCCCCGGCCCGGCGCGCCCGCGCGCCGCCGGCCGTAGAACCGAAGGACGTCCTCCTTGAGCACCACCACCGTCACCGGCCCAGCCCAGGGCAGCGGCTACCGCGCAGTCCTGGGCTCGCCGCACGTCGCCCGGCTGCTGGGCGGCACCCTGATCGGCCGCCTTCCCACCGGCATGGCACCGATCGCGATCCTGCTGATGGTGCGCGCCGAACACGGCCCCCTCACCCTGGCCGGACTGCTCGGCGCCCTCTACGGCCTCGCCTCGGCCCTGGGACAGCCGCTGCTCGGGCGCCTGGTCGACCGCCACGGCCAGACCCAGGTCCTCGTCCCCGCCACGATCGCGGCCAGCACGGCGTTCCTGCTGCTGCCGTGCACCGGCCCGGCCCGCCACCCGGTGCTCGCCGCGCTGACCGTCCTGGTCGCGGGGCTGGCGACGCCGCCGCTGGAGGCCGGGCTTCGGGTGCTGTGGCCGCGCCTTCTGCCCGATCCCGAACATCAGCGCGCCGCGCTCTCCTTGGACAGCAGCACCCAGGGCCTGGTGTTCGTTGCCGGTCCCCTGCTGGCCTCCGGCTTCGCCGTCGGCGCCGGTGCGACCACCGCGCTGGTGGCGACCGCGGCGCTCGGCCTGCTCGGCACCGGCCTGGTCGTCACCTCCCGCCCCTCCCGCGCCTGGACGCCGGCCGAGGTCACCGAAGCGGTGCACTGGATGGGTCCGCTGCGGGTGCCGGGCCTTCGGGTGCTGTTCGCCGCGCTGATCGGCACCGGTGTCGCGCTCGGCGCGGTCAACGTCTTGGCGATCAGCACGGCCGAGCGCCACCACGCCGGGTGGCTGGCTGGGGTGATGCCGGCCGCGCTGTCCCTGGGGAGCATGCTCGGCGGCCTGGCCTACGGCCGCCACGCCTGGCCCGGCGCCCCCGCCAAGCACCTGGTCGCCGCGGCCACCGGCTTCGCGGCCGGATGGCTGCCCCTGCTGCCCGACCCCGCGCCCGCCGTCGCCGTGCTCGGCGCGGCCTTGCCTGGCACCTTCCTCGCGCCGCTGCTGACCGCCGCGTTCCTCACCATCGACCGCCTCGCCCCGTACGGCGAGAGCACGGAGGCGTTCGCCTGGCTGATCGCCTGCATCGGCGTCGGCCAGGCCGCCGGCACCGGCCTGGCCTCCCTCGCCGACGCGGCCGGCCCACTGCTCGTCGCCGCCGTCCCGCTCGCCGGGGCCGCCTTCGCGCTGTGGCTGATGCGCCGCTTCAACGACCGCCTCTCCGCCTGATTACCACGCTCATCCCGAAGGACACCGCCGTGAACACCACCCTCTTCGCCGCCGCAACTCCCGCCACCCGCATGCACGTTGTCTGGGACTGGAACGGAACGGTCAAGGACGACCTCGACGACCACGTCTCCGCGCTGAACGCGACCCTGCCCGCCCTCGGCGGCGAAGCGGTCAACCGGGAGACCTACCGGGCCAAGCACACCGTGCCGATCCCGAACTTCTATGCCCGCCTGCTCGGCCGGACGATCACCGAGCAGGAGTGGATCTCCAGCGACAACGCCTTCCTCGCCCACCTGCGCGCTCAGCCGGTGCGCGTACGCGAGGGCGCCATCGAGCTGATGACCGCACTGCGCGAGGCCAGCCACACCCAGTCGCTGCTGTCGCTGTGCCCGCACGACACCCTGATCCGCGAGGTCGAACAGGCCGACATCGGGCACTTCTTCGACCGGGTCGAGGGCCGCACCGGGCCCTCCGGCGGCACCAAGGCCGCCCCGCTCGCCACCCACCTCGAAGCGCTCGGCCTCGCCGACCAGGCGCACCGGGTGCTGTTGGTGGGCGACGCCATCGACGACGCGGATGCCGCCCACGCCAACGGGGCGCTCGCGGTGCTGCACACCGGCGGGCTCCACCACCCTGCCAAGCTCGCCGCCGCCGGCCACCCGCTCACCGACACCCTCGCCGACGCCGTCGTCCTCGGCCTGCGACTCGCTGCCTCCCGGCGTGCTCACCCGGCGTGCGTCTAGCACGAGTTGGCGGCCGTACCAAACCACCGATCCTGCGGATCCTCTTCCTCACCCGCACCACCGGAGACCAGCCGTGCCCTGCCGAAGAAGACCCACCGCCCCATCCCCTGCCCGTCCGAACCCCCTGGATGTGCCATGTCCGACCCACTGCCGGGCGCCTCCGAGCCCGAGCCGATCCGCATCCCCGACGAGGACCTCGACGACCTCGTCAGCGCGCTCAACCGCACCATGGCCGAGGTCCGCCAGCACGGCGTGCTCCTGGACCGCCTCGGCTCCGAAGCCGCGACCGAGCCCGACGCGGGGCCCGGCTCCGAGCAGCCGGGCCCCGCTACCGAGGGCGAACCCGAGGCGACCCCGCCCCTGTTCATCCTGGCGATGGGCGGCGCGCAGTACGCCGCCGAGCTGGCCGGGCTGGCGAACTGGGTCACCCACCTCCTGCTGCCCGCCTACGGCCGGGAGATCAGCTCCAACCGCCCCTGGTGCGCGCGCTGGTACGAGCACCCCGAGGCCGTCGCCCGCCTGCACGCCCTGTGGCTCGCGTGGCAGCAACTGACCGCCGCCGAGGCCGGCCACACCGGGCCCTCCACCTGGCACCGCGACCACCTCGACCACGCCTTCCTCCAACTCCGTTCCCCCGACGGGCCGTTCGCCGCGTGCACCACCAGCCCCTCCCGGCCCGCCCATCGCCTCCTGTCCACCCCCGACCAGCTGGGACTCGCCGCATGAACACTGATCTCGACTTCGACGTCGACGGCCTGTCCCCCGCCGACGACCACTCCGACCACCTGTGGCGGTACACCTGGGAGAGCGACTACGACCTCCTGGCCCGGCACGACGTCGGCGAGCGCAGCTTCTTCCTCACCTTCGACACCGCCGCCACGTGGGACGTCGAGCGGGATCTGCCGAACATCGCCACGTTCGATGTCCAACGCGACCGGGCCCAGGGCACGTTCGCGATGGACAGCTTCGCGCACGCCAACGTGGCGTTCGCGCGGAAGTGGCTCGCCGACCGCGGCTGCCCGCCCGAGGCGATGGAGTTGCGCACCCCCTTCGCCCCGGCCGATGAACTCACCACCCGGATCGAGGACCAGATCCACCGTTCCGGCGAGCGCTACGACCTCATCGAGGTCAAGGCCGCCGATGAGGACCCGACCCAGGCGTGGACCATAGCCATGGACAGGCACGCCATCGAGGTGCCGGTCCGGGTCTTCATCGAACAGTCCCAGCCGGACCAGGGCACCTACACGGTCCGCGAAGGCGCGTTCCCCGACTACGCCGCCGCCGAAGACTGGCTGTACACGCAGAGCACGCCGCTGCCACAGCCGCCCGAGTACCGGCGCGACGCCGACGCCCTGCGCACCCGCGCCGCACTCGCCCGCACCACCGCGCCGATCACCGCCGCCGTCGAGGCCTCCGCACCCGCGGCAGCCGCCGCACAGCCGGATCGGGGACGGTCCCTGTGAGCCGCGCCAGGTACGGATTCGCCGCCCACCCCGAC
Organism: Kitasatospora sp. NPDC058190; assembly: GCF_042883685.1. NCBI lineage: Bacteria > Bacillati > Actinomycetota > Actinomycetes > Kitasatosporales > Streptomycetaceae > Kitasatospora > Kitasatospora sp. NPDC058190. The sequence goes on along the minus strand of NZ_JBHVVI010000008.1, from coordinate 87,580 downwards.
GCCATCGCCGATCTGCGCCAACTCCCGGACGCCATTCGCGACCAGGCCCTGCTGCACCTGCAGGACCTCGTCCACGGCGAGCGCGTCGCCAAGCGCCTCGAAGGCCGGCTGGAGGGCTGCCACAAGATCTACCTCGGCGTCGGCGAGCAGTGGGCCAGCCACCGCTTGGTCGTCCAGTTCCGCGACGCCCCCACCGACTCCCAGCACCGACGGGAGGTGTACCTCGTCGCTGCCGGTCCCCGGCTCGACTACCAGGTCTATCGCTCCGCCCAGAACCGCCTGGGCCGCACCGGACTCAACCTCCCCATCGGCCTCGGCCCGGCCGAGGAGGCCCGCGTCCGCGCCGCCCGCGCCCGCTCCACTACCCCGGCACCCAACTCCGGCACCGGCGCTGCCTACACCACCGCCTCCCCCGGCTACGCCACCACCGCCACTACCCGAAAGGCCCGCTGATGACCACCGCTCCCACCCACGCCGACCTCGCCACGTGGCTCGTCGAGGCGGCCGAGGCCGTCGCCGCCATCGTCACCGCCCAGCACTCCGCCCCGCCGTCGCGCTCCTACCTCCAGCCGGTCCTCGGTCCGCTGGCCGCCGGGCCCGATGTGGTCGGTGAACTGGCCTTCCGCATGGAGGACCTGCTGGCCGAGGAGTACCCGGCCACCCCCGCCGTCCTGTTCACCGTCGCTTCGTACGCCTCCGCCCTGGGCTGGCTGACCGAGTCCCTCGCTGAACTCACCCAGGTCGTCGACCTGCTGTGCACCCGCGCGGGTCTCCCTGGCACCGCCGACGCGGGGGCCGGCAGCGCCGGCGAAGTGGCGGGCTTCGACATGACCGCCTACTCCACGGCGGACCAGCAGGCCATCACCGCCCTGGCCGCCGAGGCCGGCCTTCCGCCCGGCCTGTATCTCCACGTTCTCGGCGGAGCCCTGGTCGCCTGTGCCGCCTTCGCGGAGGCGTGCACGGAGATCACGGGCGGTCTGTTCGAGGATGCCCGCGAGCTCCTGGACGAGTCGGTCAGCGCCGTCCCGCTCGGTGGGGAGGGCCCGGGCAGCCTGCCCGCCCTGGTCCGCTCCCTCCTGTCCCGGATGGAGTCGGCCGAGTGAATCCCCACGACCCGCTGAAGAACCCCGGCGCCCACCTGGTCTTCGACCGCCTCGGCGCTCCGAATCCGTGGGAACTGAGCGCGGGCTACCCCGGCTACGACGCCGTCGGACGCCTCGCCTTCATGGTGGCATCCTCAGCCCGCGAGGTCGACCGGCTCCACCAGGACCTCACCGCGAAGGCACGGCAGGTGATCGAACGCCTGGCACCGATCGCCCGGGGAGACCATGCCTCGATGCGCGGTGTCAACGGCATCCTGCAGTCCGTCGGCCTCCAGGTCGAGCTGCTCAGCGCTGGCCGGGGCGCGGCGTTCGAGCAGCTCACCGGTGCGATCAGCGCCTACGAGAGGTGCGCCGAGGCGGGCGTGCCGGTGCCCGAGAGTTCACTCGCTCTCAAGCACGCGACGGCCGATGTCTCCCCGGTGCCGGCCGCAGAGCCCGACCTGCCCAGCGCGCCGTCCCGGTACGACCCGCGCATCCGGGAGTTCGAGGCCCTGTCGGCGATCGACCGCGGTGAACTGCGGCTGTGTGAAAGCGCCGTCTACGGCTACAAGTTCATGTCCGACGGCAGTGGGGACGCGCCGTCGGTCTGGCCACACATCGTCGAGGAGCTGATGGCCGTGGACCTCGTCGTCGCCGACACCAGCACCTCGTCCTACCGGCCCGGTCACCTGCTCTCGCTCACGCCCGCCGGCAAGGCCCTCCTCGACGCCTCACGCGCCGCCGACCAGCGCGTATCCGCCGCGCTTTCCCGCAGTGCCACCGGCTCCACCGCATCACCTGCCACCGGGCCTGCGCCGTCCGCCCCCGGCATGTCCGCCCAGCCGGCCCACTCCCGTTGACCAGGAACCATCGCCATGTCCCAGACCCTCGCCACCGAGTTCGCCCGCGCCGACGCGCAGGCCGTCCAGACGACCCTGCGCCGGCTCGCCCCGAAGTGGACCACCGCCTTCGTCCACACGATCGCCAAGTACGGGCCGGAGCTGCGCGTTCGCGACTTCGGCCAGTACTTCCCGACGCTCAGCCAGACGTACACCAGCAAGCGGCTGACCACGATGTCCACCGCCGGCCTGGTGACCCGCGATGCCCAGTTCGACCGGACGGCTCCCTACCGGCTCACTGACCGGGCGCGCACGCTCGGCCCGGTCTACCGGGCCCTCGCCCAGTGGTCCTCGGACCACCTCGATCACACGCCCCAGGGACGGTCCGGCCGGATCGAGGACGCGCTGCACCGCCTGCAGTTGGTGGACACCACCGAGGTGGTCCGGCTGCTCTCGGCACGCAGCAGCATGCGTGTCAGCCATCTCGCCGAGCAGGTCGGCGACTACGAGCAGCTCATCGCCACCCGCCTCAACCGCATGCAGGCGGACGGGCTGGTCACCCGAACCGGCCACCGGCACGGCGACCCCTACACCCTGACCGACGCCGGACGGGCCCTGGGCCCCGTCTTCACAGCGGTGCAGCAGTGGGAGAACCGGCACTCCTCCGCCCCCAAGGTCCAGGTGCCGACCGCGACGAGCGCCCTCGGTGCCCCGGTCACCGGAGCGAACGCTGCCCGGACCGCGGCGGCCCTGCGGCGAAGCGCCGTCCCCTCCACCCTGTTCAGCCACTCCCCGCTGCCGCAGCCGCGCGTTCCGGCTGCCGTCACCGCCGGCTCCATCCCCGCCCGCAGCAGGTGACCGCCGTGAACACCCCGGCCAGACCCGACCGCCACCGCCCCGGCGGGCTCGTGCGCCGTCAGGTCACCGCCGACGGCGCACGGGCCCGCTCCCCGCCACCAGGAGCAACCCCCGTGTCCGCCTTCCCCCTTGTGTACGTCCGCCCGCTCTACCTCGCCGGCCCCGGCGACCCCTTCACCGTCACCTTCCCGCTGGACACCGCCCCCGGCTGGTCCAGGACCGAGAGCACTGACGTCCTCCGGTACATCAGCCCCTGCGGGCGCGCCACCGTCACCCACGAGCCTGCAGCCGGGCAGGGATCGTGGACCGTCCGCGAGTACACGGCCCGCGGCGGCGAGCTGCTCTGGGCTGCCCGGTTCGGCCCCGGCACCCCGGCCGAGATCACCGCCGCGTTCACCACCCCGCTCATCGACGGCCTGCGCAGCAACCACCGCGACTACCTCGAAGGCGGTCCGCGGTACAAGCCGGGCAGCCCCGCCTCCCTGCTGGCCGAGCGCGGCTGGTGGCCGAACCCGAACAGCCCGAAGGGCTTCCACGACCAGATCGCTCCGGACGGCCGGGCCTATTACCGCCACCGGGTGGGCTACCAGCCGCCGGAGGCCGAGCTGGAGGGCCAGGCCGCTCCGTCCTGGAGCGTGATCGCCGGCAGTCCCCACCACCCGCTCTGGCAGGCGGACTTCACCATCGGCGTCCCCTTTTACCTCCTCTGTAACGCCGCCATCGCCCTCGCCGTGCATCCGGCCAGGCGTCTCCGGACGGAAATCCCGCGCGCGAACCGTCCCCACGTGACCACCGGACGCGCAGCACCGGCGTCCTTCTCCCTGAGCCCCGAAGAACCGCCCGCGCCTGCCGGCGCACCGAACTCGACCGGGGCCGTCGGCCCGCGCCGCCGCTGACCGAAGGAGCGCCTCCCCATGCCGGACTACCCTTGGCTCGAGCGTCCGCGCGAGTACCGTGTCTCGCCCCGCTTTCTCGCGGGCCCCACCCACACCGGCGACCCCGGACTTCAGCCGCTGATCGACGCGGGCTGGAACTTCAGCCGGGACGACCTGGACAACGTCTTCGTCACCACCCCTGATCACACCGTCCGCTGCGGTTTCCTGCCCGAGGGCGAGCACGGTGAGCTGTGGTCGATCAGCGCCCACACCCACGCGTTCGCGCCGCCGCAGTGGCTGATCACCTTCGACCTTCAAGCCCCGCCGGAGATCGTCGGCGAGTTCACCACCGCTCTCGCCGCCGTCCACGCCAACGACCCCGACACCGTCCTGGGCGGCAGCGCCAGGATCGGACTCGACACCACCAACGACCTCCTGCGCAGCGGCTGGCGCATCGACCCCGGTCCCTCAGACACCGCCTTCCAGACACCCGACCGGCTCGTCACCCTGCACCGACGGCGCGGCCACCTGCGCCACGAGGCCGAGATGGCCGGCGACACGGAGCGCTGGCTGTTCGAAGTCGGGCCGCCAGAGCACCGCTGGTACGCCACCGCCTCCTCAAACGTCCCCGACCAGCTACTCGGCGCGCTCGCCACGGCCGTCGCCAACCCCGCACCGGTCGAGCGCTACCTGCGGCCCTCCGCCCTCAACCGCCTACCGCGGCAAGCCATCGCCGTCCCGGTGGCGCCGACCCCGCTGGAGATCTCCCGCATCCAGGCCGCCACCGCCCGCTCGCTCGCAGCCTCGCGCCGGCCCGCTTCCGCCCTGGCCTACACCACCGCGACCGGGCCGCCGGCACCCCGGCAGTCCGCCCTCGCCGGGCGCTCCCACTGACCGACCCCCACCAGCACCCTGGAGAACGCCGTGCCCGATGCCACCGCCCTCGACCACGCGGACGCGATGATCGAACGCGCCTGGGGCCGACCCATCGCCGAACTGGAGAAGGCCGCGCCCCGTCTGCCTGTCGAGGACCCGATGCTGCGCTCGGCCATGCACCATCGAGCCCACCTCGTCGTCGTCTCCAACTCCGCTGCCGTGCACCAGGAGCGGCTACACGCCCTTACCCGGCCCGGTCACGTCCCCGCCTTCTACGACCTCGACCGGATCACCGCCTCGGCAAGCGCCCTGCGCACCGCCTACGCAGAGAGCAACACCGCCCTCCAGATGATCCGCCACGTCGTCGATGCCCGCGAACTCGCCGTCAAGGCCAAAGGCGGACCCGACGCCGAGCGAGTACGGGCCGCCACCGCCCGCACCTCGCAGGCACCCCGCCCCCTGGGGCTGCCCGCAGACCAGCCCGCCCCACCGGCCGCCGCCTCTGCGGCCCATAACGTGGCGAACCGGCGCTAGCCGCCGGTCAGTTCGCCTCCCGGTCGTGGTGGGCGCCCGGGTCGACGGCGCCCACCACGCGGGCCAGCTCCTCCAGGGTCAGCTCCATCCGCTGACCATCCGCCAGCCGCGCCTCGACCGCCTCGTCCTGCTCCCGCTCGGCGCGGCTCGTCGTGGCGACGGCCCACTGGCCATCAGCGATCACCACGACGTCACCCATCGTCCACGCCCGCCCCACCGCCCGGACCTTGCGCTCCAGCGCCGCCATGTCCCGGCCTCTGCTCGGCACCAACGCCCTTGTCCCCCTCGCGCCACTTACGGCCCCACGCCGTAACCCTGGTTCAGCACCCGGGTGCTCCGATCCATTCCCTCCCAGTTCGCCCACGGCAGACCGCCGGCCCGGGGAAACGACTACGAACTTCGGTATGCGGCATGTCAACGTACTCGTGTCGCCGAAACCGCAGGTCAACGAAGGGACCGGCCCCCGTGAACACCCCCAGCAGCCTCCTGCCCGCCCCCGTCCGCCCGACCGCCGAGGACCGTTCCTGGCTCTCCTGCGACCACAGCGCGGAGCCGGTCCTCACGCTGCTCGACAGCCTCGGCTGGCCAATGGTCGACACCCCCGAGGCCAACGTGCACTGCACCAGCCCGGACGGGCGCGTCTACGTCGGCTGGCTGCCCGAAGACCCCGGCGCCTGGCAGCGCGGCATCGTCTGGCGCATCCGGGTCCAGCCCGCCGACACCGACGCGTGGACCCAGGAGTTCAGCATCCACACCCCCTCCGAGGCCGTCACCGGGTTCCTCGCCGCGCTCATCGCCAACCCCACCCGCTGATCCCCAACACCCCTGCACGGAGGACCCATTGCCCACACCCCGACTGGACCGCCGCATCACCCACGGCACCGCGCGCAACGCGCTTGGCCTTGCCCTGGACGACCCGCACATCATGTGCGCAGACGGCTTCTGCCTCTCGGTGCTCGCCCCCGCCCCCGCCGACGTGCTCCTGCTGCCCGCCCAGACACTGGAGATCGGCTTCCCTACCCGGCGCCCCGAACCGTGGGACACCTGGAGCACCTACCTCGACCCGGGTTCCGAGGATGACGACCCCACCGAGTCCGTGTACCTGAACGTCCCTGTCGCCCTGGTGCGGGACCTGATCGAGGCCCACGGCGGCGAAGCCCCGCCCATTCCGCACCAGCGCTCCTAACCACCCACCGCCGCAACCAACTTCGACGAAGGAGACAACTCTGACGATCACCATCGATCTCACCCGCATCCCCGGCCCGGCCATCGCCGCGCTCGGCCTGGCCAACGCCTTCGCCGTCCCACCGGAGTCCACCGCGTTCGGCCTCGGCCTCGCCCTCAGCGCGAGCGGCCTGCTGCTGGCCTTCGACGACGTCCATGAGAGCGGCCTGCGCCGGGACGCCCGTATCGTCGTCCAGCTCGCCAAATCTCCCGGAGGCGCACGGGTCCGCCAGATCGGCACGGCCCTCGGCCTGCGCGACCGCGCGGTCGCCAGATCCCTCGACCGCCTGGCCGACGACGCCCTCGCGCTCCTCGCTACCGAGGGCGAGCCGCTGCCCCTGCGCTCCTACCGCCTCGCCGACTGAACCACCGCCAGCACCCCCGGCCAATCCCAGGGCACCCACCGCCCACGAGAGGCACCGCCACGAGCGCCCATCACGTCGACTTCCACCCGCTCATCGTCACCGCCGCCACCGAACACCGCGCCTCCCGCCGCATCCTCGCCAGCCCGGCCCTGCGGATCGTCCGCGCCGACGAGGTCCGCTCCGGCGACCTGATCGTCTCCGCCTTCGCACCCGCTGCTTCCGGGCGCTACCGCCGCACCGAGTACTTCGCCTCCGGCCCCTACCGGGCAGGCCCCGGACCGTACAACCCGACGTGTGGATGCGGTGTCTGCGGCCTGCCCGAGGTCGAGTGGCCGGAGGGCACCGTGCTCCTCGCCCGGGACTTCCCCTGGGAGTCCTGCGACCCGTGGCCCGCCGACGAACCCTTCCTCGTTCTTCCTCACCGCCCGACACCCCGGCCGCCCGTGTGACGCCCCCCGCTCGACCCGCAACACCCCTGGACCACCCCGACACCCGTCCGGCCACCACGCCGAGGAGACAACCGTGCCCCAGTACCTGACCGTCGCCCACCTGATCGCCCAGCTCCAGAACCTCGACCCGAACCTGCGCGTCCGGCTCGCCGTGAACCCGGACTGGCCGTTCTCCCACCTGCTGGCCTCGAACGTCACGGTCCACAACGGCCTCGTCTACCTGGCCGAGGACGGCCAGGAGGGCTACCTGCCCACCGCCGTCCGCGAAGAACTCGCCTGGGCCTGAACCGCCCCGACCGAAGGAGAACCGCATCCCGACCAACTACCGCCTCAGCCGCCCGCAGCCGCTCGACAGGTTCGCGTTGCACCCCATGCCACCGTGGGCGAGCGGAGCGCTCGTCCGCCGCGTCCCCACACCGCCCGACCAGCCGATCGAGGTCCTCTGGATCCCGACCACCGTGCCCAGACTCCCCTTCGGCCGCATCTTGCTCCGGTGGGAGAAGGCCCCTGAGGCCGGCTGGGACGTCACCGCCCGCCTCGGCCTCGCCACCACCGACGTCCATCTCGCCACCTGGCCCGCCGCCCCCGACGACTGGCCCCGCCTGGTGCGCCCCACCCTCTACGAGGTCACCGGCCTGTGTTCAGCCCTCGCCGTCGCCACTGCCGCCCTCGAACTCGCCAACCGCCTCGCCGACTCCTGAACACACACCACCCAAGGCCGCCCCGCGCCGACCAGGCCGGGGCGGCCTCGCCGTACGCCCACCCGCCCGGCGGCGCGTACGCTCATCACCGGAACACCGAGGAAGGACACGCACATGGCCGACGACCAGCAGCTCTGGGGCTACGCCGAGGTCGCCGCGCACCTGGGCATCAGCGTCGGCGCCGCCCGCAACCGCAGGAACAGGGGCACCCTGCCCGCCCCTGACGACACCAGCGTCCCGGACCGCCCCCGTTGGAAGCCCGCCACCATCAGGGGCTGGAAACCCCTCGGCCAGGGCCACCGAAGCGACCTCCGCAGCAACCAGCCCGAGCCCACCTCTGGCTGACCGACCAGCACCTGCGGCTCGTACGAGCGCTGACAGGACAACCTGCCGATGCCCGACCACCCGGTCCGCCGCCCTGGCGCGCTGATCGCCTGGTGCTCCACCTCCGCGATCGGCACCGCCACCGCAACCGGTGCCGCAGTGGCCAGTACGTACGCGCTGTGCGCCGTAGGCCTGTTCGCCCTCGGCGGCGGCGCGCTGGCCGCCTACCGCACCGTGCAGACAGCCGAGGAGCGGACCGACCGAGCCATCCTCGAACGGCTACAGCACCCCGCCGCGCCCGAACCCGCTGCACTGGCCGCCGACCTTGGCCTCCGTTCCGCAGCCGTCAAGCTCAGCCTCCACCGGCTCACCGCCTCCGGCCGACTCCCCTCACCAGCCACTCCGCCAGACCCAGCCCGCTGACCGAACGAGAAGGACCGCCACACCGGTGGCGGTCCTTTACTGTTGCCGCGCTACTGCAGGTACAGCCCGGCGAAGACCCCGTCGAACCCCAGAGCGATTCTGGCGTCGTCGAGGGTCCGGTAGTTCGTCCAGCTCGGGTTGTCGGCGAGCATGGCGTCGAAGTCCCGGCGGGTGATCTCCGGCTCCAGCCATTCCGCTCCGCAGCGACAGCGGATCCAGACGTGGCGGCGATGGTTGATCAGCAGCCAGTCGCGCCGGGCCCGGCAGCCGGAGCAGGTCACCGGGATTCCGCGCAGGGCCAGTTCGGTGGGGCACTGCACGAGGCGGACGGCCTCCGGGCCGCTGGGAGGCTGGGTCTCGTACTCCAGTTGCAGGAGCGGGTCGGTGCCGGCCGGGGTCAGAGCGATGATCGAAGCCGGGGTGGTGGTCTGCTCGGTGGTTCTGGGCACAGGCTCTCCGTTCGCGGTGCTCGGGTTCTTGCGTAACACCTGGTGGGACCGGGTGGCGAGAGGGTTCCGGGGTGGTCCGGCGGACGGTGGTGTGTCCGCCGAACCACCCGTCAGCGGCGGGGTGCCGGGCGGCGCGGGTCGGTCGCGGGCCGGGCCAGTGCCGGCTGTGCGGTGCGGGTCCGCGCCGGCTCGGTCGCGGTCCGGGAGCCGGCGGTCGTTCCGGTGCGCGGCCGTTGGGGGTTGGCGGGCAGGTCGGCGATGCGGCGGATGCGCCAGACGAGGACGTCGGAGGTGTCGCGGGCGCTTTCGAGTTCTCGCCAGGAGGTGGCCTGCGCGAGCAGCGCCTGCGGGTCGTGGCCGGCCTGCTCGGCTTCGGCGAGCACGGCGGCCAGGGCATCGTACTCGCGGACCGGGCCTGCCGGGGTGTCCGTCTCGCCGAGGGCGGCGCGGATGGTGGCCTGGTAGCGGCAGCGCTCGGGCTCGGGCAGCGTACGGCCGATCTCGCGCATCGTCCGCATCGGGGTGGCGCCGGCCTGCTGGTAGGCGGCACGCAGGTGTTCGGCGGCCTGGCGGGATGCGGCGGCCTGCTGGGCGTGGCCCCGGGCGGAGTGCCAGCGGGCGGCGGCCAGGGCGACGAGGACGAGGGTGGACAGGACCATGGCGGTGGCGCCGCCGTCCTCGCCTCGGCCGAGGGCGCTGCCGGCGTGGACGATTCCGCGGGCGGCCGAGCGCAGGGCGCGGATGTCGGCGTTCTCGGCGCGGACGTGGCTGCGGGTGGCGCGTTCGAAGGCGCGGGCGGCGTTTCGCAGTTCGGTGCGGGTGGCGGCTGGGGAGGTCTGGGCGAGGGCGTCGAGGAGTTCACCGGCGCCGACGAGGTGGGCGGCGGCTTCGTCGTCGTCCTGGTCGAGGACCGCGGCGGCGCGCTCGGCGGTGTCGGCAGCTTCTCGGCGGCGGCGCGCGGGAGCGGAGCGGCTGGAGCGGGTCGGGCGGTTGTCCGGCTCCGGGGTGGCGGTGGCGGGCGCGGTGTCCAGGCGGCGGCGGATGCGCGGGAGGGAGAGGTCGGGGGCCAGAGTGCTGCCGGGGAACCAGATCGGCTCGCCGTCGCGGTTGCGGTCGCCGGGCAGGGCGACGCTGTAGCCGAGGACGTCGCCGGAAGGGGCGTTGCGCAGCTTCACGCGAAGGCCGGCCTCGCGCAGCCGGGTGAAGAACTCCTCCTCGCCGGCGGCTCCGGCGACGGCCTGGCGGACGGCTTCGCGCAGGCTCTCGCGCGGGGTCTCGGTGCGGCCGGTGCGCTCGGCCTTCCACTGTTCCTGGCTGGTGGGGTTCTTGGCGGCGGTGCCGTCGCCCGGGTTGAGCTGTCGCAGGCCGTACTCCTTCTCTATGAGGCGGGCCTCGGCCTGGGCCTTGCGCTTGTCGAAGCTCAGGGCAGCCAGGCGGCCGTCCTGGCGGACCAGCGTGGCGGCGATATGGATGTGGTCCTCGGCGTGGCGAACGGCGACCCAGCGGCAGGCTGCGGTGTCTCCCTCGGGCGCGATGCCGGTGGCGTGGACGATGCGCCGGGCGATGGCGGCCCACTCGGCGTCGTCGAGGCGCCGGTCACCGGGAGCGGTACGCAGCGAGCAATGCCAGATCTTGTTGTCCGGTGCCCGCTTGCCGAGGGCCTTGACCGGCTGGTCGAGCTGGTTGGCGAGCTTGGCGACCAGGTGCCGCTCCGGGTTGGGGCCCGGATCGGGCGCGAAGTTGTTCCAAGAGGCGACCAGGTGCTGGTTGGTGTGCTCCTCGTGCTTGCCGGGTCCGAAGAGGTAGTCGATGAGGGGGAAGGAGCGGTCGGTGCCGGTGCGGATCTTGGGGATCACCGGCGGACCAGCCAGTCGACGGCCTCGTCGACCGCGTCGATGGAGGCTTCGACGCGGGCCAGGAGCTGCCGCAGCTCGGCTCCTGGCTGGCCGCCAGCGTTCACGTAGTGCGCCAGCTGGTTGAGGTTGTTGCCCACGGCGCCGAGCTGGCGGTTGGACTCCATGAGTTCCTGGATGCCGCGCCGGTAGTCGGCGACCGCGGCGCTGGGGTCGGTGCTGGCGGCGGCGGCCACGGCGGCTGCAGCGGTGTAGCCGCCGGGGGCAAGTTCGGCTCGGGCGGCGGCGCGCTGGAGGAGGGACCACTCGGGGTCGCTGAATCGTGGGCAGATGCGGTTGGTTCGCGGCACGCTCTGGCGCAGGCGGCGGCGCGGCGCGGCGCGGACGGCTTCGGCGATCGGCGGGGTCTGCTGCTTCTCCCCCTTCGTCGGCACCCCTGGGCCGACTCCCCGGTCGTCGGCAGGCCCCCCTGGGTCTGCCGACGACCGGGGAGCCTCCGCCCCCTTCGGGGCGGGGGCGGGGTAAGGACTCCTTACCCCACAACTTGCTCCGCCAGGAGCCCGATCGCGGTCACCCTCCGGTCCCGCCGTGGTGCCGTTCGACCCGGTGGCGGTCACCGGCTGGCCTCGGTGTCACGCTGGCGAATCTCGCGGACGAGGTCCTCGACGAAGTCGAGGGCGAGAACCGGGTGGTGGAGGGTCCAGGGGCGGGAGTGTCGGCCTCGCTGAACGCTGCGGGTGTCGTCGGAGCCGGTTTCGACGCGATGGAGGTGACCGCGCTGGTGCAGGACGGCGAGCCAGGAGTCCGCCTCGGCCCAAGTGGCAGAGGTGGTGCGCATGGTGGGGTGCTCCCGTTCGGTGGTGGTTGGGGCGGGTGACCGGCCAGGGTGACCAGATCGGTCACCCCGGACGGTGCGGGTGAGGTCAGTTCCGGTCGGCGGTGACCGGCTGACCGTGCTGTTCGCGCAGCTGGGCCATCAGCTGGGTCAGGGTCGCGCTGGACAGCGGGATCTGTTGACCCCGGATCGCCTGGGCGACCACCCGGCGGGTCAGCTTGTCCTCGGCCTCGACTGCCTCCCGGGCGATGGCCAGCAGTTCCTCGGTGTCCAGGTCAGTGCGGCGGTCGGCGGCCTCCCGGTCAGTGACCTGCGGCCCGGTGGCCGGGGTCGTGGCCGGCTGACCGGCGGCCTCGGCGAGACTGACCTGCGCGGCGGTGACCTGCCCGCCGTCCGCTGGTCGGCCGGTGACCGGCCGGGCGGTGTCCGGGTGACCGCCCAGGTCAGCGGGCTTGGTCAGGCTGACCGGGGTCAGCTGCGGCCAGTTCTCCGGCGCGGTGACCGGGCGGCTGACCGGCTGACCGGCACCGGAGTGACCGGCGCTGTCCTGACCGCCGGTCAGCGCACCCGGTCGCTCGGCCCGGTCGACCTTGGCGGTGACCTGACCGAGGTCAGCGTCGGCCGGTCGCTGGCCACGGCTGTCCGGGTCAGCGGGGTTGACCTGTCCGCGGGCAATGAGGATGTAGAGGTGGACGGCGCCGGCCAGGGCGAGCGGGGCGATGGTGGACAGCACCGCGACCACCGTGTCACCCAGCCGAAGGCCGACGGCGGTGCTCTGCTCGTTCAGCCGGACCGCGTGCAGTGCGTTGGCCCACAGGCTCGCCCCGGTGGCCGCGCCGAAGAGCGTCCAGACGTAGATCCGGGCCCGCAGCGGGGCGTCGCGCAGCACCAGGAGGGCGCGGACCCCGTAGGAGATGAAGCCGTCGATCACGAGCGGGAACAGGTAGGTGAGGAAGCCCCGGACGTGGATGGCTACGGCCATCTGCTGGAGTGCGTCGTACGACAGGGCACATCCGGCGGCTCCGAGGGCGATGACGACGGTCCGGTCCCAGCCGGTGACGTGCGCGGAGTTCGGGGTGGTCGCGGTGGCGGTGGTGTTCATGCGGCCGTCCCGAAGTCGTCGCGGTTCAGCTGGTCGGCGGTGTCGCCGGTCGTGGCGGCGCGGGCGGCTTCCTCGGCGATCTGCCGGTGGCGGATCGCGCGGCGGGTCTCCCGGTAGAGCTTGAGCGCGTGCTCCGGCGTGATCTTGAGGAGCCAGGCGAGGCGTTCGACCGTGACGCCATGGCGGTATCCGGCGAGGACGACGGCGCGGCGCTCAGCCTTGGTGAGGTGGATGTCGCGTCCGGCGAGGGTGGCGTTGACGCGGCTGTAGTCGAGGCGGTTGGCCAGGTTGTTGTGCAGGGGGTCGCGTTCCTCCTCGGTGAGGCCGCCCCGGATGCCGTGGGTGTCGCCTCCTTCGAGGGCTGCGTCCAGGCAGGCGCGGGCGACTGGGCACTGGGCGCACAGTGCCTTGGCGGTGGCGATCTTGTCGGCGTCCTCCGGCCCCGGGAAGAAGGTCTCCGGGTCGACGGGGTTGTACTCGGTCGGGTTGCAGACGGCCTGGTTCTGCCAGGTGTGGTCGCCGAGGCTGCGGTGGCGGGCAGGGCTGGTCGTGGTGGTCATGCTGGGTTGCTCCGATCGCTCTCCGCGCGCAGGGCGGCGTCGGCGGAGAGGTGCGCTGGGTCGGTGAGGGTTGTGCGGCTCGCCGTGGGACGGCCGGGCGCGGCGTCGGTCAGGCGGCGCGCTGGAGGCGTCTGTGGTCGACCGGCTCGAAGCTGACCCGGGTGGTCATCTGGGCGAGCCGGGAGGTGACGCGGTCACCGAGGCAGGTGCGGAGGTCCTTGATCGGGAGGTTGGTGGTGATCAGGGTCGGGAGCATGTGGTTGTAGCGGCGGTTGATCAGCCGGTAGGTCTGTTCCTCGACGAACTCGGTCGACTTGGCGGCGCCGAGGTCGTCGAGGATCAGCAGCGGCACCCGGCTGTAGGCGGCGAGGACGCGCTCGGCGTCGGTGTCCGGGCTGGGCCGCAGCTCCGCGTAGAGGTCGGCGGCGGTGGTGGCGCGCCAGCGCACGCCGATGCCGGCCTGCACCAGGGCGCGGACGGCGCCGTACGCCTCGTGGGTCTTGCCCGCGCCGACGACCCCGGCCATCAGCAGGCTCGGGCCGGTGGTCACCTGGCGGCGAGCGCCGAGGCTCGGGGCGACGGCCTGGTCGGAGACCTGCCGGACCCAGGCGAGGACCTGCGGGTGCTCGGCGACCGCGTCGCGGTAGCGAGGCGGCATCCCGGCGGACAGCGCCTCCAGTGCCGAGTACGGCTCCGCCTCGTCCGGGAGGGCGTCGACCGTGGCCTGGGTGATGCCCCGGGAGGCGAGAATGCGGGCCATCCGGTCGAGCACCGAGGGGCCGTCGGCGAGGGTCTGCGGGTCGCGGTGGGTGCGCATCACAGCTCCTCGGCGTAGGCGGCGACGGCGTCGACCGGGTTGGTCCACGCCTGGTGAGCGGGCACGTTAGGCCGGAATCCCGGCCGCGCCAAACCGGCGCCTCGTGCGTTCATGGCGTCGTTGACCAGGCTCGGCAGCCGGGACGGATGGCCCTGGATCTCGGCATACCGCCGCAGCCCGGCCCGGACGTGCTCGGCCGCGATGCCCTCGTCCAGCAGGGTCTTGACGACCTTGCCAAGGTAACCCAGCACGCCGCCCGGCGGACGCTCAGTGCAGGCGGCGACGTACTCGCCAATCAGCTGGTTGGCCGAGACGGTGTCTGCGTCGGGCGCTTGGCGCCCCGTAGGGAAAGAAGATCCAGGATCCAAGATCCTAGATCCAGGCGTCGAGGGCTCCGGGAGGTCTCGGCGAAGCTTCGGGGAGGCTTCGCCGAATGCCGTCTGACCTGCGGTTTTCCGAGGGACCGGAACCGGCTTGCGATCGGCGCCGCTCGCTGGGTCCGCCGCTTCGGCGGCGCCAGGAGCCGTCGGCGCGGCCGACGCCGGGAAGGGCCCGTGCGGCTGGTCGAGAGCTGCAGGAGTGTTCGCCGAGGTTTCGGCGAACACTCGGGGAGCACTCGCGGCGTCCTCGGCTGCGGTTCCCGGGGTGTCGGCGAGAGCGGCCCGCTGGATGCAGGAGCCCTTGCAGACGCCGCACCGCTCCGGCTCGCAGTGCGGGCAGGCGGGAAGGCGGCTGAGCGAGGGCTTGTCGATCTTCTGGTGCTTGCGCCAGGTCGGGTAGTGGAAGTACTTCCGGCCATCGCAGCCGGTGTACCGGCAGATCGCGCCGACGGCGGCGAGCTGCTGGAGGTGGTCCTCGACGTCCGTGCGGGTGATCTCGTCGCGCATCGGCCAGATGAGGCCGCAGACGATCGCCGCGTTGTCGCGGTGGCGGCCCTGGTCGTCGGCGTGGTTGGTCATGCCGAGGAAGGTGAGCATCGCCGGGATGGACACCTCGGCAAGCGTCTCGGAGACCCAGGCCTCCGGCTTGACCGGTCGAATACGCGCCATGTCAGCGGCTCCGGACCACGGTGACGGCGAGCTGCCCGGTGGCGAGGTCGAGGATGTGCGGGCGCGTCCAGTCCGCCTCCGGCCAGGTCCGCAGCACCCAGCGGGCGGCGGTCTTGGTGGTGTTCCGACTCAGCTTGAGCTGCTCGCCGTGCGCGTCGAGCGCCACCGTGTAGGGGTGGGGCCACTGGTGGCGGGGGTCGGTGAGGCTGACGCGGATGGTGACCGCGCCGGGGATCATGTCCGCGAGCTGGACGCCGAGCCGCTGCTGGCTCGGGGTGGGTGCCGGGTAATGGGTTTCCCTGGGCAGGGCGAGCATGGGATACTCCGTGGTTCGTAGGAGCGCGCGCGGCGGTCTCTCGTGCTAGGAAGTCCCGCCGCCCGCGTGGTAGTGATTCGGCGCCCTTTCGGGGCGCTGGCCCGGCGTCCAGGAGTTGGTAGCTCCAGGGCGCCGGTCTCATTTCCGGCCGTGATCTACGGCATCCGCCCCTCCTTCCGCCCCCGCCGGCCGTCGCGGCGGGACCAGAACCATAGGGCGACCAGGGGTCATACATCCACCCGTTAACTCCCAGGTCAGGACAGGCTTTTCCGCATACTGCCGCCCTGGCCGCAGCCCCGGCCGACCGCCAGAGAACGGGCGGTGATCACCTCCCGTGCTCGCGCGGCGCCCACGCGGGACCCGAGGGATGGTCCGAGCCGGCGTCGGCCACGCCGGCCCAGCAGCACTCCGCCGAGACTGCATGCCTTGCGCTATCGACTCGTGTGCGATACTCCGATATCGAGAATCATGGCGGGACCGCCTGCGGATAGGCGGCAGTGCCACATTCACCTGTGTCTCCAAGTGGTGATCACCGGACCCGTCGCGAATCTCCAGGTCAGGTCCGGCACGCCGGGTTCAGCAACCCGGCGGAAGTTGATTGGGGCGAGGATGCGCCGCTCACAGATAGACCGAGCAACGTTCCGATAGCGCACAGTATGCTACATGCCTAAAGCTATCAAGCGCCTACCCGGGCCGTTACCCAGAGTTCATAAATCGTCAGCTGCCACCAGGAGTATCCGGATGCCCGCTCGCCGCTTCGACGGACAGGAACTCCGCCGTGCCCGCAGAGCCCGCGAACTCTCCCAGGAGGCCCTGGGACGCGCTGAGGGTGTGGGGGTCGAGCAGCCCACGGTCGCGAAGTGGGAGAGCGGGACCACGTTTCCGGAACCGGAGCGGCTGCCCGCGATCGCGCGGGCGCTCGGCGAAAAGCTGGACACCCTGTTCCCCCGCGACGGCGAGCCGGATCTGGCCGACCTGCGGTGTGATGCCGGCTACCCGCAGAAGAAGACCGGCGAGCTGATCGGCGCCAAGTCCCACATCCCCGTCAGCAACGCCGAGCGCGGAGTGCGGCGGCTCAACGCCGCCTACGTCCCTCGGCTCGCCGAGGCGTACGGCGTGACCGAGAAAAAGCTCCAGGCGGCGCAGGACCGGTCGTTCGGAGTCACCCCCACAGCCCCGGTCGACGCACCACCAGCCCCGCGAACGCTCGCCGAGAAGCTCACGTACCTGCTGGAGACGACCTTCCCGAGCGACCGGCCGACAGATGCCCAGATCGCGGCGGCCGTCAACGCCCACGCCGGCGTCGATGTCATCTCCGCCGACGCCGTGGAGGCGCTGCGTACAGGCACGCCCCCACCCTCGGAAGTTCTGGACGGCCTCGCTGCTGGCGTGGTCCTGGAGGGCCTGGCCGAGTTCTTCGGGATCACCCCGCTCTACTTCCAGAGCGACGAGGAGCTGGAGCGTCAGGTCGCGGACGCCATCAGTCTGCTGGCCCTACGCGGCAGCACCGACGACTTCGCCCTGGCGGCCCGCGGCGGACAGGGCGGTCTCGACCCGGCAATGATCGCCAAGATCAACGCGCTCGTGGCGGAGGTACAGCAGAAAGCGGGCCCTCACCGCTGACGCGGGGGCCCGCTTCGGTCTGCCGTCAGCAGAGCCAGGCGGCGGCGGTAGCGGCGCCGAGCGCGGCGCCCGCCACGGTCTGCGCTCTGGTGTGGTACGTCAGCGCCACTCGCGACCAGCACACGGCGACGACCAGCGAGTACGCGGCGACCCACCAAGGCGAGTGGACCACTGCCAGCATGGTGACCACCGCGCTGGCGACCGCACTGTCCACGGAGATTTTCCAGACCGTGTTCACTGCGAGCAGGCCCACGGTCATCACCCACAGGGCGATCATGGCGACGAGGATGTCGCGCGGAGCATGGCCGAGGATCATCACCACGGAGCCGACGCCGATCGATCCGAGGATGACGCCAAAGATCGGTGCCCGCTTGGTGCGGTCAACCACGTGCCGGTCGCCCCACGTCCCTCTCTTGCGCTCCCACTCGATGTAGCTCGCCGGGATGATGCCGGCGCACAGCGCGGCCAGGAGCCCCCAGCCGATGCCGGTCCAGCTGCCGGCGGCAGCGGCCCCGAGGCCGGTCAGTCCGCTGAGCAGAACGTTGCGCGGCTGCAGGACATCGGTCACGGTACGGGCGATGGTGGTCGTGTTCACAGCACCATCTCCTCCATCTCCATGGCGAGTTCCTCGGCCTCGGCGCTCTCAAGCAGTTCCCGGATCTGAGCGTCGCTCGCGGCGGCGTACGCCTCCTCGACGCGCAGCAGCCAGGCGGCCTCCGCATTCGTGTCCGAGATCGGCTTGCTGGGCAGCGCGGGCGCCGGCACATCGTGGCGGCGGCCCGCTTGGGCGTTCGCCAGCGCGGCCTTAATCCACATCGCCTCTGCCGCCGCTTGCGGATCGGTGCTCCCGTCCACGGCCTCTTCGATCACGGGGAGCAGGACGGGCGAAGCGTGGTGACGCAGCTGCTCGACCACGTCCGCGATGTCCTGGGTCCACCGGTCCAGCCGCACGTCCATCGGCGGGGCGGTCCGGAGGATCTCGCGCCAGCGGCTCGCTGGACGCTGGAACGGGATGCCGGGGAAGGCGCTGACCAAGTCGTGCCACAGCGGGTAGAGGCACCACAGGGCTCGCCAGGACCTCCACCGCGACGCTGCGGCGTTGGTGGTGGGGATGCTGACGCCCAGAGCAAAAGTCATGAAGAGCAGGATCTGCATGTACTCGGTGTAAACGCCCAGTTGGTGGTTAAAGCCGGGGTCGAGCGGCGTGGCCAGGGTGACCCACATGAAGCTCGTCCGGATCGCGACGTAGGCCACGCCGATCGCCATGGCGGTGGCCATGAGTCCCAGTCCGATGCGCAGGAGGCGGGTCTCGGCACGACGCATCGCGCTGGTCCACTGGTAGCAGGTGACGGCACTCGACGCACCCAAGTACACGTAGAAGATGCTCTCGTACAGGATCGCGCCCCACTGCCCAGCGTGGTCGGGGACGAAGTCCACGCTGGGGTGTGAGCGGTTCACCACGGTGAAGAAGAGCACCGTCATCAGCCCGAGCATCGCGACCGCAGCCTTCCAGGCGACCCGTTCGATCCAGCGCGCGAGAGCGACGTGGCGTGGGATCACCTCCTGGTCGGTCTTGCCGTAGGAGGCGACCACGTACGTGAGGATCGCGAGGATCGCGCCGGTGCTCACGTAGTGCTTGAGCAGGACCGACAGATCGGTGATCGACTGGTGGTTCATCAGGCTGATCACGCCGGGGCTCTTGAGCCACAGCGCCGCCGCGAACCCCATGTAGCAGCCCCAGAGAGCGCGGCGGTGCGCGTCCCCGTAGAGGACCGCGGGCAGTCTCCAGACCGCGACGGCGGTCATCGTGGTCGCGGCGGTGTACGCAGCGAGAGCAAGCACGGAGATTCTTCCTTCTTATCTCTGGCCACGGCGGGGCGGGGCCACGGGGTGGGACAGGGTTTGCTCCAGGAGGCTGACCATGTCGCCCCCGGCGGGGTGGAATTGGCGTTGAACGATGCGCTTGATCAACGAAGCGGACAGCTCCGCTTCCTGCTCCTCGCGGGTGTCGTAGCGCGCGCGGGCCTGGACAACGGCGCCTCTGCCCATTCGCTCGACCAGGCCTTGGCGCAGGTGCTCCGGCAACAGCAGCCGCAACTCGTCCGAGCCGAGGCTGGTGCCGTGGTCGAACCACTCGTGCACCAATTCGTGCAATTTGACGTGGTTCGTCTGGTGCTGTGTAGGCCTCGGTCGATAGAAGATCAGGGAGAGCCCGTCCGCCCGCATCCGCAGGCCGCAGGCAGTACGCAGGTCACCGCCTCGGTCGTCGAGCGGGACCAGCTTGATGGTGCGCCCGCTCGCCGCCTCCATGGCAGCCACGAGACCCTCGATCGTGAACGGGTCCGGCAACGGCAGGTCTGCCAGCTTTCTTTCGCACTCGCGGCGAAGCCGGCGCATTGTCGTCAGCATGCCAGCCATCTCCTCAGCAACCGCAACGCCCGTTGCGCGCAGAAGACCCTGCCATGACTGGTGCCCGCCACTGCCGGGCTCGACGATTGGCCGTCCGGCAGCTGCGGCGCCGATTGTTGGAGGGTAGACACCGGGTCCTCATGGGGGTTGGTCGGTCAAGGTGCAATGCTTGCCAGCGGGTCCTGCCGGCCGCCGGGGAACGCGGGGGACGCAGCAGAGTCATCGCCACCGCACGTGGACATGGCACGGGACGTCGACTGGCACGGTGCCAGTGAGCGCTGCTACTGCTCGCTCAGTGATCACCGCATCGTTGCAGGACGAGGGTGCTCGCCCTGGCGCGCAGGTTGTCGAGTCGGTCCTGGGCGTCCCCTCGCACGCTCAGGACCGATGACGGCCTACGGCAGGGTCAGTGGCCCATTCCGGCGCCGCCGTCGACGGGGAGGACCGCACCTGTCAGGTATCCGGCGGCGTCGCTTGCGGCGAATGCGACCGCGGCTGCGATCTCCTCGGGACGGGCCATGCGCCCGAGCGGAACGCGCTGGATGAGCGTCTCGCGCTGTTCCGGGGTCAGGGCCGCGGTCATGTCCGTTTCCGTCAGGCCCGGGGAAACGACGTTGCTGGTGATGCCGCGCGGGCCGAGTTCGCGGGCCAGGGAACGGGCGAACCCGATCAGGCCGGCCTTGGACGCGGCGTAGTTCGCCTGCCCGGCCTCGCCGGTCATGGCGACGGCGCTGGAGATGAAGACCAGTCGGCCGTACTTGCCGCGGAGCATCCCTCGCGAGGCCCGCTTTGCCGCCCGGTAGGCACCCACGAGGTTCGTCTGCAGCGTCGCGTCGAAGTCCTCTTCGGCCATCCGCAGCAGCAGGGTGTCCCGGGTGATCCCGGCGTTGACGACAAGGATCTCCACCGGTCCGTGCTGGTCCTCAACCTCTGCGAAGGCCCGGTCAACCGACTCCGGTGAGGTCACGTCGCACTGCACTGCCAGGAGCCCCTCCACCGCCTGCCCACTGCGGGACGTGACCGCCACACGGTGTCCGTCCGCAGCGAGCTTCCGGGCGACGGCCAGGCCGATGCCGCGGCTTCCGCCTACCACCAGAGCAGAACGGGACATGGGGGAACTCCTTACCTGTGGCGCAGAGCGCCGAACTCGTCTTACAGCCCCCCGACGCGATCACGATGCCAGGGCGGGACGGGAACTCGCACTTCCAGAACTCCGACTTCCGGAAGTGGCAGTTCCGGAAGTCGGAGTTCCGAACTGCACACGTCGGGCACAGAGAGTAAGAATGATCAAGAATTTCGATCACCGGAAGGTTCGAGGTCAGCTGCACCTGAACAGTGGACACTTGACATGCCATAAGGCGATCCAGACAACTGGTCTATGCCTCCTAACTCATCATCATTCCGAGAAATCCCCGATGCGATACGATGCAAGCCCTCTATGGCGCCTCGGATGTGGCCTTTCCCACACGGGTCTTGATCCACTCCGGCGGCGCCCTGGAGCAGTTCGCGGGCTGACATAGAATCGACCCCATGGGAACCGACTACGAGCGTCTCGCCGCTCGCGACGAAGAGCTCGCCAGCATGGTGCAGCGGTGGCGCCGAAGGATGGATCCCAATGCCATTCCCGGCCTACACCGAGGCCCTTCCCGCCGCAAGCGAGAGCTTTCTAAAAGCGAAGTGGCTCGGCTGACTGGCGTCAGCGTCAAGTGGTACGGAAAGCTGGAGAATGGGGAAGCGGCCCAGTTCTCCGATCAATTCCTTGACCGCCTCGCATACGCCCTCCGCCTGAGCGACGCGGAACGGATCGGCCTGTACCACAAGGCGACTGGTCGAAGTCCAGCCCCAAGAGGGCCGGAGCCGGACGCGATGGCCGCTATGGACGCCGACATGCAGCGCCTCCTCGACAAGGTACTGCCGGACCCTGCCTACATCTCAGATTTGGCGTGGAATGTCGTCGCGCACAATAACCCGTCCCGCGAAATGTACCCCTGGGTCTACCAGCCGAACATCATGAGATGGGCATTCCTCTTCCCCGAGGCTCGCGAGCAGCTTGTCAATTGGAAGGAATCCTGGGCCGTTCCCTTCCTAGCCCAGATCCGAACCGCCGCCGCCCAGTACCCCGAGGACGGGCAGCTGAAATCTCTCGTCAAGGACATCTTGGAGGGCTGTCCAGAGGCCCAGGAACTGTGGGACCGGCACGATTTTTATGAGCACCCCGACGGGGATATTCGCAAGATGCGGATTCCCCACGGTGGAGCCAAGGAGGTTCCCGTGCGCATCATGGCCCTGGCTCCGCTGAGAAATAGGCAATTGCGGTTCATCGTGGCTTTCCACGGCGTCTGATCAGTCCACACAGGCCCTGCCCATTCCGCGGTCGGTGAGGGGGCCGGTGTGCCAGCCGAAGCCGCAGGGGACATCCAGGATGCCGGGGAGTCATGAACGCCTTGCGCACAGAGCTTCGAGGCCGGCCTCGGTGTTGTCGTACTTGCCGAGGGCTCGGAAGGTCCGGGCAAGCCCGCGGATGAGGAAATCTGCGCCGTCCAGCAGGCATGGGCTGCTGCCCGCCCCGGTTCCTCAGCCCGATCTGTCAGAACGGCGAAAGTCGAGTGATGGCGGTCACGCGAAAGATTCGTCACTCCGGCCAGTCGTCTCTCCGGATGCGTCTCGCCAGGCGGTGAGCCTCAAGACCGGCGCCCGCCGACACTGGTCCCTGCCCTCTTCTCGACAACGTGGCCGCTCGGTAGGCGATGTCGGCGAGCGCCGGTAGCGTGGCCCAGATGAGGACTGGTACCCCGGCGACCCGCCTGATCGTGCTACGCGGCAACTCGGCTTCGGGGAAGTCGGCCACAGCAGCCGAGCTCCGCCGACGGTTCGGCCGCGGCCTTGCCCTGGTCGGCCAGGACAACCTCCGCAGGGTCGTCCTGCGCGAACGCGACCACCCTGGCGCTGCGAACATCGGTCTGATCGACACTGTCACTCGCTACGCCCTCGACGCCGGCTACCACGTGGTCCTCGAAGGCATCCTCTATGCCGACCACTACGGCGACATGCTGCAGCAACTATGCAAGGACCACCGCGGCCCGACCCACTGCTACTACCTGGACGTCCCCTTCGAGGAAACGCTCGCCCGGCATGCGACCAAGGCCGAGGCGGCCCAGTACGGCGAGCGCGAGATGCACGGCTGGTACAGGCCGCTCGATCTCCTGCCCGACGTCGATGAGACCGTCATTGGCGCCGACAGCACCCTCACCCAGACTGTCGACCGCATCATGCTCGACACCGGCCTGGTCAATGAGGACACTGCCAGCCTCACCGGCCAGCCCGACCAACCGACCACCGCCCCGCCGCCCAGGTCGGCACCCGACACGCAGGAACTCGTTGAACTGACCGGCGGACGCATGACTCCGGGCATCGTCCGTGACGGCGACACCGTCCGACGCCCCTCCACCCCCGCCTCGCCGTTCGTCGCGTCCCTCCTCGGGCTGCTGGAAGCCCGCGGCTTCGACGGCGCGCCCCGCTACCTCCGCCGCGAGGGCACCACGGATGTCCTCACCTATATGCCTGGCGACGTTCCGGCACGCTTCCGCACCTGGTCGAACGAGCAAGTCGCCGCCGCCGGCGCCCTCCTACGCTCGCTACACGACGCGACCAGGGGCAGCGCGCTCGCCGGCCGGCACCCCGTGGTGTGCCACCACGACCCAGGCCCGAACAATATGACCTTCCGCAACGGGATGCCGACCGCGTTCATCGACTTCGATACTGCGGCCCCCGGATCGGCGCTCGAGGACATCGGATACATGGCCTGGACCTGGTGCATCGCGGCGAAGCCGACCGCGCCAACCGTCCAGAAGCAAGCGGCCCAGGTTCGGCTCCTCGCGGACGCCTACCGCCTCGACGCTGCCGGACGGGCGGCGCTGGTCGACGCCATCCTGGAGCGGCAGATCCGCAACGCCCGCTTCTGGGCCGAGCAACAACCCGCCGACCACACCGGCGCCAGCGCATCCACCTTCGCCTCCCGGATCCAGTGGAGCCGACTTGCGCACGCTTTCGTCCACACCCATCGCCGAACATTCGATCAAGCGTTGAACGTGTCGGCCTGAGCCCCGACGAGCGCGGTCGCTGGTTCCTCGCCTGGATGGATCAATCCGCTGGTAAGGGAGTCGGAGCGGCGGCCCCGATCAGCCGTACGGGCAACGAATACTTGCCGCCTTGGGGCGCGGCGCGCCTCACGCTACGCCAGACGCTTGGCTGTTACGACTACTGCCGTCTCAGCGAAGAAGAACCGCGCGCCCGCAGCCGCCTCCTGCACCGCCGCGTGCCATGCCTCGACCTCCTCGATGTCTACAAGGCCCTTCCCCCGAGAGGCTGTGTGGATCAGCGCTTGCCTCATATTCTCGATGCGCCGCGCTGCTTGGCCGACCAGCTCAGTTGAGGACGTGACCCAGGTGGCAACCCGCTCCGAGACCAACGGCGATGCCTGGACCAGTCCGGGTAGCTTCCGGCCAATTCGTCCATCCGCGTGATCCATCCACTGCTGTTGATCATCGGTGAAGGCATGGCAGATTCGTCTGTCCAGGTCGCGGTGCGCGCCCGCAATCACGATCGAGTCGAAGTCCACGTGCGCCACGACCGCACGGCCTCCGGGTTTGAGTAGCCGCCAGGTCTCTGCGAGGAACGCAGGTGCGTCCGGAAGGCACTCAAGCACGTTGTACGAGACAACCGCATCAGCACAGCCATCTGGCAGGGGAACGGGCTGTCGGAGGTCCGTCACCAGAACTTCGCTACCGCCGGCGTGATCAGCAAGCAGCTCCCGGGCTGCTTCGACACTTGCGGCAGAGCGATCGACGCCGGTCAGATGCACTATCGGGAACCGACGAGCGAAGGCCGCCAGCGTGGGTCCCCTTCCACAGCCGAGATCGATCACTCGCCCGTTTGGCGGTGGTTTCGCCGAGTCGACCAGGTGATGGTGAATCAGCTCATCCTCTTCGGACATCCCGACTTCTCCATCGATGCTGCGACCAGCGGACAGCTGACCATCCTGCGCAAGAAGAACGGTGGCCGGCTGCGTGAAGCCGGAAGCACGGATTTCTCACCGCCAGCCGGTAGCGCCACCGATGTTCTGGGTAGCGGAGGGCGGTACCGGCCATGACATCTCGGGCAGTTCTGACCTGTGGTGATTCATAAGCTACATGTCTTTGACGGTCAATCATCAACCCTTGCCGCAGCCCGTCCGGATGATTTGGCAGCGGCGAGCCGACGTCTGGTAGGGCAGTCGGGCTGCAGCAACAAGGGGGCGATCGCCGGATCTACTCCTCGTCAGATCGGCGGCTGGGATTGGACGCTTCTCCTTCGGCTCGGCTAAATTTTTGAAATGGCTAACCTGGAAGAGCTGCTGGGTCAGCGGCTCAAATCGGCGTTCGAGGCAGTGGCGGGAACTTCCGTGGACCCCCTCCTCCGACGATCCCAGCACGCACACTTCCAGTCCGACGCCGCCCTGCCCCTCGTCCGCAAGATCGGCGGCAACCCGCGCGAGATCGCCGCGCAGGTGGTCGCAAAGGCCAAGCTCGACGACCTGTGCTCGTCCGTGGGGATCTCCGGGCCGGGTTTCATCAACCTGACCATCTCCGACGACGTCCTCGGCCAGTTGCTGGCCGACACGCTCGATGACGACCGCCTGGGCGTTTCGCAGGCCGAGGCCCCCGAGACGATCACTATCGACTACTCGGCCCCGAACGCCGCCAAGGAGATGCACGTCGGCCACCTCCGGTCGACGATCATCGGCGACGCCGCCGTGCGCCTGCTCGAATGGCGGGGGCACACGGTGATCCGCCAGAACCACATCGGAGAGTGGGGCACGCCGTTCGGCATGCTCGTCGAACACCTCCTGGACATCGGCGAGTCCGAGGCCGCCCACGAGCTGTCCGTGGGCGACCTCAACGGCTTCTACCGGGCCGCTCGCACCAAGTTCGACGCCGACGAGACCTTCAAGGACCGGGCCCGCAAGCGCGTGGTTCTGCTGCAGAGTGGGGACGAGACCACGCTGCGCCTGTGGCGCACTCTGGTCGACGAATCGAAGAAGTACTTCCTCACCGTCTACAGCATGTTGGGCGTGCGCCTGAACGAGGATGACTTCTTCGGGGAGAGCTACTACAACGACCAGCTCCAATCGGTTCTGGACGAGTTGGACGAGCTCGGGCTGCTCCGTGACAGTGAAGGCGCCAAGTGCGTCTTCCCCGGCGACTACCTCAACCGCAACGGCGACCCGCTACCGATCATCGTCCAGAAGGGCGACGGCGGGTTCGGCTACGGCGCCACGGACCTTGCCACCATCCGGCATCGCCTGAGGAACCTGCACGCCACGCGGCTGCTCTACGTCGTTGGTCTGCCCCAGCACCAGCACCTCGCGATGGTCTATGAGACGGCCCGCGAGGCCGGCTGGCTCGCCCCGCCGGCCCGTGCCGAGCACATCGGCCACGGCTCGATCCTCGGCAGTGACGGCAAGATGCTACGCACCCGCGCCGGCATCTCCGTCAAGCTCGTCGACCTCCTGGAGGAGGCGATCATCCGGGCCTCCGCCGTCATCGCGGAGAAGAACCCGGAGCTGGACGAGGAGACCCGTGCCGCCGTTGCGCGGGCTGTGGGGACCGGCGCGGTCAAGTACTCCGATCTGTCGACCGACCGCCTCAAGGACTATGTCTTCGACTACGACCGGATGCTCTCGTTCGAGGGCAACACCGCCCCCTACCTGCAATACGCGCGGGCCCGGATCTGCTCGATCTTCCGGCGCGCCGGGATCGAGCCCGACCGCACCATCGACACACTGGTCATCGCGGAGCCGGCCGAGCGTGCCCTCGCACTGGAGCTGCTCGGCTTCGGCACCCTGATCTCCGAGGTCGCAGAGAACCTGGAGTTCCACCGGCTCGCGCACTACCTCTACGGGCTGGCCAGCACCTTCACGTCGTTCTACGAGAAGTGCCATGTGCTCCGTGCCGAGGGTGACATCCGGCAGAGCCGCTTGGCGCTGTGCGCCCTCACCGCGCGGACCTTGGAGCTCGGCCTGGAACTGCTCGGGATCGACGCGCCCAATCAGATGTGACGCAGCTGCCCCACCGGCTACCGGGGTGGGGCAGGGCACCAGTTGATAGCTGGGCTCAGTATCGGATTTGGTGCTGAGCCCAGTTAGGCAGTCGTTGATCACGTTCAGCCGACCCCGTGCTCGGGTAGCGAGCATCAGCCTGGCGCCTAGTCGCGTTGCCGGTAGAGCAGCCCGGGGGCTCGTTGCAGGTCCAGCCGGAAGGACGTCGCCGGCCAGCCGTGGTCGAGGGTGATGCGGTAGCCGGGGCCGACGTGGGTCCGTGGACCGGTCTGGGCGAGCTGGTCTTGGGTGCCCAGCCGCCACAAGTGGAGCCCGCTGCTGGTGCGGGTGAGCCGGAGTGTCCCCGGGACTTCCAGGCAGGCGTACGTGCCGACCTCGACGTGCGCTCGGTCGTCGGCCGGGTCCGAACGCGAGCCGGATTCCACGCTGTTGCCGGTGTCCGCGAGGTACCCGGCCAGTAGGGCTGGCAGGTCGAGGGCGGCCGACCTGAGTGCGGCGGCCACGGGTGCCGCGACGCGGGCCGCGTCCAGGCTGGCGTGGTTGGACAGGCATACGACCCGGGTGCCGGAGGCGGTGAGGTGGGCGGTGGCCGAGAAGCCGTGTTCGTGCCCGGCGTGGAATACGCTGCGGCGGCCGGGCCGGGGGTCCGCGTACAGCCCGGCGCCGTAGAGGTAGGGGTTGTGGTCGCTGGGGCCGTAGCGGACCGCGTGCTGAAAGGGCAGGTGTCCGGCGTCCCGGTTCCAGAGCTGGTGGAGGTGGCCGAGCCAGCGGTTGAGGTCGTCAGGGGTGGTGGAGAGCGATCCGGCTCCGGAAAGGGGTGCCGGTTGGGCGGTGTGCTGCCAGCCGGAAGCGGTGGGCCGGTAGGCGCTCGCGGCGTTGGGGATGACGTCGCGGGGGTCGTGCTTGAAGCGTGTGGCATCCATCCCTAGGGGGACGAAGACGCGGTCGCGGGCGAGGTCGTCGAGCGTGGCTCCGTGGACCGTCTGCAGGATCCGGGCCAGGAGCAGGTAGTTGGTGTTGCTGTAGAGGAACTGGCCTGCGGGAACGGCACGATGCTGCTGGCGGGCGGCGAGGGCGAGGAGGTCGTCGGCGGTGTAGTGGTCGAGGTCGCGCAGGCCGGCGAACGGGAGCAGGGACTCGGTGTCTCGCAGGCCCGACCTGTGGGTGATCAGGTCGGCGATGGTGACGCCGGGCACGCGCACGGCGGGCGCGAGTTCGGCGACCGGCTGGTCAAGGCGCAGGGCGCCAGCGGCGGCTGCTTCGGTCACCAGGTAGGCGGTGATCTGCTTGGCGGTGGAACCGGCGATGAAGGCGGTGTCCGTGGTGATGGGGGTGGAGGTTTCGAGGTTGGCCAGGCCGGTGGTCCACCGCTGGGGCTTCTCGCCGGGGCGGTGGACCAGGACCGACAGGCCGGGGGTGCCTGCGTTCACAGCTGGATGGCCTGCTGGTGCACAACGTGCAGGTGCTCGCGCAGGTCCTCGTCGGGGATGAGTGCGAGGGCTCGGGCGTGGTCGGGGCCGGTGTCGGCGAGGAAGGTTCGCTGGAGGTCGAGGTAGGAGGTGAGGAACCTGCGGCTGGCGCCGTCGGTGCGGTCCAGGACTCGGGCGGTGTAGATCATGGTGAGGGGGAAGGCCCAGCAGGCGTGGAGGAAGCCGTACGCGGGCCGCAGGGTGCGCTTCCACGGGGAGTGGAACAGGGCCTGGTCGTCGAGCTTGCAGCCGGTGGCGACGAGCGCGTCGTTGAGCCAGTTGTGGCCGGCTTCGTGGATGAGGTCGCGGGCGAGGGCAGCCGGGTCGGCGACGTGGTCGACGAAGACGGTGCCGGGCAGGCGACTGATCGTCCAGCTGTCGAAGGTGTCGTTGTACTGCTTGTGACCGAGAAAGGCGAGGATGCGGGCGTGGCCGGCCAAGAGGTCGCCGAAGCCAGTGTCGTCGGCCACGGCGTAGGCGGCGCGGGCGAGTTCCTGGTCTCCGCCCGGGGCGGGTCGGGTGTAGGGGTTCAGGAGGTAGTACGGGGTGTCGGAGATCGGCGAGGTGATGAGCTGCTCGGGGGCGATGACCACGCAGTTGCCGACGGCGGTGGGGGTGGCGAGGGCGTGGGCGCCGGCGTCGGGGTGTGCGGTGTACCAGGCGAAGAGGTCGTGGTCTCCGGCGCGGGCGGCGGCGTCGGCACCTTCGAGGTAGTGGTGCGCGGTGGCGTAGGCGAAGGCGTGCTCCGCCGCCGGCGCCAGTGCGGTGGCGGCGAGGTCGCGGATTCGCTGGACGCGCCGTGGGTGCAGGCGGTCCGTGGGGGTGAAGCGGAAGCCGCTGTGCTGGACGGGGGTGGCCATGGGGATTCCTCCTGTCGCTGGTGGTGGCTGGGGCCGGGCCGCCGGTCGGGGATGGCGGCCCGGCCCCAGGTCAGGTGGTTCAGACGGTGTGGTTCTCCTCGACGGCGCCCTCGCCGTCCTCGGCGGTGACCGGCGCGTCGTCGGCGGCGGGCCAGCCCTCGGCGGAGACGCGCGAGGTGTGAGCCGTGGTGCGGACGGTGGCGTCCTGGCCGCGCAGCTCGTCGACGGCGGCGAGGAAGCCGGTGATGTGGTCCATGGGTCCTCTTTTCTGTCGGGGTGGTGATGGTCGGGCGGTGGGCGAGCGGCCGTCTCGCGTGCATCGCCTTCGCCCGCACGGGTGCGGGCGGGTTCAGGGGGTGTCGCGCTCGCAGGGGCAGCGGTCGAGGGCCGGTGCGTGGCGGGCGGCGTGGATCAGGACGCGGGCGCCCTGGTCGAGGCCGGCGAAGTAGGCGTCCCAGTCGCCGTCGGCGGGGACGAGCCGGATCTCGATGGTGCGGTGGGTCCTTCCGGTGGCCGTGCTGGCGAGGTCGGTGTGGATCAGCTGGAGCGCCAGCCCCGTGGGCAGGTACGGGGCGGCGCGGGTGACGGTGTGGCAGGCGCGGGCGGCGAGCGCTCCGTACTCGGCGGGGCTGCGCGGCAGCAGGCCGACGCGGAACGGGGACGGCGGCTCTTCGGTGCCGTGGTGGCGGTGGCCTTCGCAGCTGTCGTAGGTGACAGCCCGCCAGCTGCCGGTCACGGCGGCGAGGAGGGGTTTGACGCGCGGTTCGATGCCGTCCGACCACTGGGGGTGGAGGGGGTCGAGGTCGTCGGCCTCGTGGATGCCGGGCAGGCCGACCGTGTTGATGTTTCCGTGCTCGCTGGTCACCAGCCGGGCGGGCGGGCGAGGCGCGTCGGGGTCGTCCCAGCGGGCGAGGAAGGCGTCGGCGTCGGCCATCTCGTTGACGGTGTGGCGCCGCCAGTGGGCGGTTCGGCACAGAGCTCCGGCCGGGTGGCCGGGTGCGGCGAGCAGGGCGGCGACGCCGTCGACCAGCCGGGCGCGGTGCTCGCAGTAGGCGTCGTCGCTGCCGGTCGACTTGAGCATGCGCCAGCGGGTCGCGGTGCAGCCACCGCCGCACACGGCCCGGTAGGGGCAGGTGAGGCACTTAGCCATCATGGCTCGCCCGTCGGTGAGCAGGGTGTTCGTGTGCTGGGCGGCCGTGATCTGCTGTTCGCCGACTGCGGTGAGCGGCAGGAGCCGGGCGGCGGGCCAGGGGAGTTCGTCGCAGGAGCCGAAGCGGCCGTGGGGGTAGGCGGTGAAGACGTGGGAGCACTTCAGGTTGGAGAAGTGGCAGTGGTCTCCTCCGACGCCCTGGAGCTGCCGGATCACCGCGACGACGGGGTCGAGCTTGATACGGCGGTAATGGCCGGCGGTGATCCAGTGGGCGGCGGCCTGCAGGACGAACCGGGCGTACTGGTCGGGGGTGATGGCCCAGGCCGGTCCCCGCTCGGTGATGGCCTGTTGCTGCAGGACGCGGCTGGTGGGTGTCCGGCGGGAGGCGGAGGCGGTCGCGGTGATGGTCGAGCTGTCGAACGCCGGGACCAGGTTGATGGCGGTCACCGCGGTGAACGAGGCGATGTGGTCGATGATCTCGGCGGCCCGGTCCAGGACTCTCGGGGTGACGACGGTGACGACGCCGCAGGTGCGCCCGCGTCGGGCGAGGAGGTGGAGCGCGGCGGCGATCTTCGGGTAGATCGGTTGCCCGTCGTAGCCGAGGCGCCAGGAGTTGCCCTTCTCGTCGCCGTCGAGGGATATCCCGATGCCCAGCTGCGGGTAGTGCCTCTCGAAGAGGTCGAGCCAGGAGTCGTCGAGCTGCATGCCGTTGGTCTGCAGGTGGACGCGCAGGACGGCGGGCTGGGCGGCGAGTTCGTCGAGGATCTCGGCCATGGCGTCCTGGCCGACGGTGAGCGGCTCGCCGCCGTGGAGTTCGACGACCAGCCGGCGGCCGGGGAAGAGCGTGCCGAGCTTGCGGATCTGCTCGCGGGTGATGACGGCTCCGCCCGGGGCCTCCTTGCGCTTCTCGAAGCAGTAGAGGCAGTCGGCGTCGCAGGTCTCGCCGCGCAGCTTGAGGATCACCGAGACGGCGGTGTCGGCGGCGGTGTCCTCCAGGGTGAGCCACAGGGAGTCGAGGCCGGCGGGCTCTGTGCGTGTGGTGGTGTCCGGCATGGGTGCCTCCGGCCGATAGGGGTGGTTAGGAGCGGGCGATGGCCGCCCAGGCGTGGAACTGGGCGGGGCTGAGCGGGACGAGGTCGTCGCCGCGCTGCAGGGCCCAGCCGTCGCTGCACCGCTGGGGCAGCCAGCCCAGGCCCGACCGGGCCGGGTCGAGGACGGCGTCTCCGGGTTCCGGCACGCCCCAGCGGGCGGTCAGGGCTTCGCACAGCCGTCCCTGGACCGCCCGGAAGGCGGCCTCGGCGCCGTAGGGCCGGTTGGTGTCGGGCAGCGCGGGGATGGGTCGCGGGGCGTGGCCGGGGCCGGTGGCGAGACCGAGCAGGGCGGGCAGCCACTTGTCCCCCAGCAGCGGCTGCCCTGCTGCGGCTGCCTCGGCCTGCGCGACCACCACGGCCAGGTGCTGCCAGACGAGTTGCTCGGCGAGGCGCTGACGAGCCTCAATGAGACCGAGCAGGTCCTCCGTCAGGCTGATCGCGGCCTGGACGCGGTCCGCCAGTGCCCACCGGGCGTAGAGGTCCGCTTCGTTCTTGTCGAGCACCGGGCTCTGCTCGCCATGGTCGAGGACTACGGCGGTGCGCAGGGTCGTCAGGTCGGTCAGGTGTCGCCGTACGGTGCGGAAGGCGGCGACGTCGCCCTCGCGGGGCAGGTCGAAGGAGGCGAGGAGGCCTCGCAGTTCGCTGAGGTCTTCGGCGGTGCTGGTGTGGAGGTCGACGCGGATTCCGTCGACCGTTCGCGAGACCACCCGAAGCGGTCGCCCGGCGGGGGTGACGATCCGTAGATCGATGTCGGAGCGGGCGTGAGCGAGGCCGTGAGCGAGGGCGCCTTCGAGCCGGATCTGCACGCCCGGGTGTTCGGCGGCCAGCACCGCGGCGGTGGCGTGGGCGATCCGCAGGCGCTCGGCGTGCCAGGGCGTCATGGGCTCACCTGCTCGTACCGGTCGGCCGCGGTGCGGGCGGTGGTGGCGACCCAGGTGTCCAGGCGGTCGCGGACGTCGGTGCGCTGTGCGCCGATGTGCGGGGTGGCGATCAGGTTGCGCGGCGGTCCGCCGCGGGGCAGCAGGCGCATGTCCTCGCGTTCGACGGGGTCCAGGGCGAGGCCAGCGAGGTTTCCTTCGTCGAGGGCTTCCAGGCAGGCCGGTACGTCGAGGGTGGCGAGGCGGCCGACGCACACCAGCATCGGGCGGCGCTCGCGGGCAGATGCCAGGAAGGCGGGACCGAAGGCGCCCTGGTTCTCGGGTGTACCGGGCAGGGCGACCAGGTGGATGTCGGCCCACTCGGTGAGGGCGGTGGCCGGGAGCTGGTGGATACCAGCGGGAATGCTGGGTCGGGCCGCGTAGGCGATCTCGCCGACGTGCGGGGCCAGGGCGCCCTCGCACGCCTGGCCAATCGGTCCCGCGCCCCAGATCGCGAGCCGGGCCTCGGTGAGCGGGCGGGTCAGGCAGCCGGCCTTGAGGTGCACGCCCGCGGCGAGGGCCGACTGCCCGAGCGGGATGCGCCGGGCCAGCGACAGGATTGCCGCGAGCGCCCACTGCGCGACGGAGTCGGCGGCGGGGGCGGGGTTGCGGTGCACCGAGATTCCGCGGCTGGCCAGCTCCGGCAGGTCCAGGCCGTCCAGGCCGGAGCCCGCGCGGATGACGTGTCGCAGCGCCGGCAGGTGCCGGAGCTGGTCGGCGCCCAGGCGCACGCCGGAGCGCAAGACCACCATGGTGGTGGTGTCGTCGGCGGCCTCGATGCTGTCGGCATTGCGCACGGTCCAGTCGGGCAGTGCCTGGGCGAGCGTGCTCCGGTCGGTGGCGCCAGCCACGATCAGGGCGGTCGGCCGGCTCGCGGCCGGGGCGCTCACCACCGGTCCACCAGGATGTCCCGGGGGTGGGCGAGCGCATCCAGGAGCGGCTGGTTCACGTTCGGCAGCAGGTGCTTTCCGGACAGGTCGGCCAGGGGTACCCATTCGAAGCCGACCTGCATCGGGTCGATCGGGTCGGACATGCGGGGCACGGTGTTGCCGTCGGTGATCTCGGCGAGGAAGTTGTGCTGGGTCTTGTGCTGGTTGCCGAGGTCAAAGCCGTACTGTCCGGGGACGTACTCGACAACGAACAGCTCCCGGACGGTGCGCACGTTCAGGCCGGTCTCCTGCAGCACCTTGCGCACGACCGCGTCGCGCAGCGACTCCCCCTCGACGGCCTTGCCGCCGGGCAGGTTGTAGTGGAAGTCGCCGCCGTCGTCGCTGTCGTCGTAGGACAGCAGCAGG
This sequence comes from Kitasatospora sp. NPDC058190, assembly GCF_042883685.1. Taxonomy (NCBI): domain Bacteria; kingdom Bacillati; phylum Actinomycetota; class Actinomycetes; order Kitasatosporales; family Streptomycetaceae; genus Kitasatospora; species Kitasatospora sp. NPDC058190. Next base: position 54,139 of record NZ_JBHVVI010000008.1, on the reverse strand, counting down.
ATCTCGTCGTCGTGAACTATCGCGGCCTTCACCGAGACGCTGATCTTGGGCAGTTCCGTCATGCTGGGCTCCTCCTTCCGTTTGGTGGTGGGCGGCTATAGACAGGCGCGGGCGGCGGGGTCAGCGACCTGCAGGAGGTCCTGGACGCTGGCCAGGCGCGCCGTGTCGAAGGCGCCCGTGGCGTGGAAGTGGTCGGCCGCTTCGCGCATCGCGGCCATCGCGGCCCGGCTGAGCTGGTTGGCGTAGATGATCAGTGCGTAGCCAGCCGCACCGAGCTCGTCCGGCCCCAGGTGCGGGAAGGCGGTGGGGACGCTCACCAGCGGGGCCAGCCCCGGCCACGCCTTCGCGACGCTCAACGCCTGCTCGCCGGATTCGTCCTTGGAGTGCAGCAGGACGGCGTCCGCGCCGGCCGCCACGTACGCATCGGCGCGGGCGACGGCCTCGGCGAGCGAGCCGCCGCAGATCAGCGTCTCGGTGCGGGCGATCAGCAACGTCTGCCGTCCGGCCTGGGCCCGGATCTCCTTGAGCTGTGCGCGGATCAGGTCGAGGTCGGCGAGGCCCTGGTCGCGGTGCAGCGAGAAGGAGTTGGTCTTGGGGTAGGCGCTGTCCTCCAGGCAGACGGCGCTGGCTCCGGCCCGGGCGAGGTCCAGGGCGAAGCGACCCGCCGTGCCGACGGCTCCGCCGGCGTTGTCGATGTCGACGATCACCGGTAGGTCCGTGGCGCGGCGCAGGGTGAGAACCGCGTCCGTGAGGTCACGCGGGCCGAGGACGTTCTCGTCCGGCAGTCCGAGCGCGGTGGAGACCTCCAGACCGGACACCCACAGGGCATCGAACCCACTGTCGGCGGCGATCTTGGCGGCGAGCGCGTTCGCGGCGCCCACCGCCCGCACCGGGCGCCCGTTAACAATGGCGTTGTGGATCGCCGCAGCGAGCGGTCGGGCTATCGGCGAGAGGGCGGTGGTGTTCACGTGGTCTCCTTCAGGGGCAGCGCGGGCAGGAGCTGGTGCTCGCGCAGGGCACTCCAGGCGGCGGCCAGGACGCCGGCGCGGTCCAGGGCGGCGTCGATGCGGACGACCGGGCCGAGCTTGGGGAAGGCGGCCGGGTCGGCTGCGACCTCGTCGTACGTGTGCCGCACCCGGGTCTGGACGTCCAGGACGTCCCAGTCCGCGCGCACGGCGTCGCCCGAGCGGCTCGCGGCCCGGGCCATCGCCCCTTCGGGGCTGTGCTCCAGCAGGAGCGTCAGGTCTGCCCGGACGGCGATGGCGTCCTCCAGCGCGGCGTACGTCTCCTTCGTCGGGGCGCCGTGCTTGACGGCGAAGAACGCCAGCTCGGACAGGAGCCACCGGTCGGCGATCACCGGCCGGTGTCGCAGCGCGGGCAGGACCAGCTGCTCGACGGAGGCCCGCTTGTCGGCGCGCAGGGCCGCGAGGTAGCGGGACCGGTTCGCCTCGCTGGGGCGGTACTTGCCCTCCTCCAGGTCAGCGGCGACGCTCGGGTCGAGCCAGTTCGTCGTCAGGATCGACAGCGGGGTCGTGCCGTACAGGCTCTCGATGAGCCGGAACAGGCCCTTGCGCAGGGTGGTCTTGCCGGTGCCGTCGAGCCCCTCGACCACGACGAGGAAGCACGGGTGCGGGTTGTCGCTGTTCATCTACTCCACCTGCCCGGCGCCGAGGCCGCTGCGGTACTTCAGGAACTGGCCGCGCCACGGGAGCGCGTTGGCGACGAGGTCCACCAGGCGCAGCTCGCCGAGGCTCTCCAGGAGGGCGGGCATGCCGGCCTCCGTCACGATGGCCTCAGTGACGGCGCGGCAGTAGGCGGTCCGCAGCCGCGGGTCGCTGTCGCCGGCGCGCTGGAGGCGGCGTCGCAGGACGCGGGTCGCGGCGCCGAGGGCGACCGCGCGGGTCGCGTCGGTGAGGGGCGGCAGTGCCACGATGTCGGTGACGTCGTCGTCGATGTGGACGTGGTGGCCGCCGAGGTGCCGCAGCACGCCGAACGCCCCGACCCACCAGGCGGACGCGTCACAGACCGCCTCGATGCCCTGGGCGACGGCTTCCTCCAGGCCGTCGGCCGTCAGCGCCTGGGCGACCCTGCGGGCCGGGGCGGCCAGCGGGCCGGTGTCCGTGGCGCGGCCGATCTGCTGGGGGACGGTGACGAAGGGCAGGAGCCCGGCCGCCGCGACGACCGGCAAGGCCGCGTCCGGCGGCGGGGCCGGCCGGCTGATGAGCGCGAGCGGTGCGGCCTGCGCGGGCAGGCCGCACTCGGCGGCCCCCTTGTCGACGGCGTCCTCCAGCTCCCTCCGGTGGAGGTGGATCCGCTGGACGATCAGGCCGTCCGCGAGTCGCTCCCAGCTATCGGCCACTGCGGCCGGGCATGGGGGCGACGGGTGTTCGAGAGCCATGGGTGTCCTCTCCGAGGCAAACCGAGGGCACGCAGCGATAGCACTCCGGAACGCCGGGAGTGCACTGCGTCACATCGGTAGCGTCCCGCGTTCAGTGACGCCGCGTCAAGCATGTGACTGGCAATTTGCCAGTCCTGATGCCAGTCATATGAACAGCAACGCCCGCATACACTGTCCGCGACCGGGCGAAGGTGGCCTACCCTGGCCAGACAAGGCGAGCCTCGACCTCGGAAGGGACCAGATGGCAGCGACCATCCCGAGCAGCCCGGCCACCGCACGCAGGCAGTTCGGCGCCGACATACGGCGCAGGCGCGAAGACCGCGACCTCACCGCCGCAGACGTCGCGGTTGTCCTCGGGTGCAGCGTCTCCAAGGTCACCCGCATCGAGACCGGACAGCGCAGCGCTACCTCCGACGACTTCGACGCCCTGATGGAGCTGTTCCAGGTCCCCGACCAAGAGCGCAGCCACCTGGAGGCGCTCTTCAAACGCGGACGCAAGCGGACCAGCATGTGGTGGGACGCCTACGCAGATGTCCTCAGCTCGCGGTACGCCGAGTTCATCCGTTACGAGCACGAGGCGGCCGAGGTGTTCGACTACCAGGCCGTCTACATTCCCTCCCTGCTACAGACCGAGGACTACGCCCGCGCGGTCACCGCCGTCGGCTTCGCCGCACTCGGCCCCGACCAGATCGACAGCCTCGTCGAGGTCAAGATGCGCCGCCAGCGCCGAATCCAGCACGAGGCCGAACCTCTGCGGTTCTCCGGTGTGATCACCCAGGCCGCCATCGAATTCCACGTCGGCGGCCCTGCCGTCCAGGCTGCGCAGCTGTGCCACCTCCGCGCGATGATGGCCCTACCCAATGTCGATCTCCGCGTGATCCCCTTCAGTAAGGGCGAGGAGGGAACTTTGACCGGAGCGTTCAGCACCTTCACGAACGAAGGGCAGAGGGCCCCGGAGGCCGCGTTCGCGGAGCACGTGACTGGTAGCGTCTTCGTTGACGATGCACTGGGTCTGCGGCGTATCCACCGCCTGTCCAATTACCTCGGCGCCACAGCCCTCAGCGTCGACGAGAGCCTCGAACTGATCGAGCAGACCGAGAGAAAACTGGCATCAGAATGATCAATGCAACGGAGCTGTACGCGGCCCCCCTCACCGGAGCCAGCTGGCACAAGAGCACGTACACGGCCAACAACGGCCAATGCGTGGAGCTTGCCCCGGTGCCGACGCTCCCTGCGGTCGCGATCCGCGACTCGAAGAACCTCCAGATCGAACCAATCAGGACCAGCAACCAGTCGATGCGGGACTTCGCCGCTGCTCTCCTCGTCGGCGGGCTGGTCGCGGTATGAGCCACCCCGCAGGAACTGCCAAGGCGGCCCTCTACGCCCTCGACCTCAGCACCGTGGTGTGGCTGGCGGCGCCCGGCAGCGATCCGGCCGACCGCCTGGAAGTCGCGTTCCTCCCAGAAGGCGCCGTGGCCCTCCGACACTCGGCCAACCCGGACACCGTCCTGCGATACGACGCCCAGGAGTGGAAGGCTTTCCTGCTGGGCCTCGCCGACGGCGAGTTCGACGCCGACATGGGGCTCGTCCCGGCATCTGCGGCATAGCCAACCGCGACGGCTGACGCTTGGCCGGCCGTGTCGGTCGGCTGAGTGAAGTGGGGTCACCACGGCCAGCCGAACGGGCGGCCAGCACTTCACACCGCCGAACGAGCGGCGATCACTCCCGGAAACCATGCCATGAGCACCGTGCGTCTGGTCGTGGACCTGAACGTGCCGTACCGTCCACGGAGTGGCGAGGACATTGCGGTTGGCGGTCGCGCAGAGCACGGTGCCGGAAGACCCCACTGAGCAACGAGCACTTCGGGCGGCCGGGCAAGAGATCCGGGCCCTGATGGTCAAGGCCGCCGGGGTAGGCGCGCGGCTGGTCCAGTTCCCCGAGGGGGCGCTCGTCTACCCGAGCAAGCACGTGATGGCGGCCGGGCCAGCCGGCAGCCTGGTTCCGGCCGACTGGAGCCGCGCGGCGTGGAATGTGCTGCGCGAGGAAGCGGACTCGATCGCCGCACTGGCGGGGAAGCTCGGCCTGTGGACGGTGTTCGGGTCGATCCACCCGCTCACGCCGCCGAATCGGCCGCACAACAGCCTCTACGTCATCTCCGACTGCGGCTGTCTGGTCGCACGGTATGACAAGCGCTTCCTCTCGGACACTGAGGTCTCCTTCCTATACTCCCCGGGACAGCAGCCGCTCGTCTTCGAGGTGGACGGCATCCGGTTCGGCAACGCTCTGTGCATCGAGGCCAACTTCCCGGAAGTGTTCGCCGAGTACGAGCGCATGGACGTCGACTGCGTCCTGCTGTCGGTGATGGTGGACGACGCACCCCGGGCTCGCATCGCCCAGGCGTACGGGACGATCTACAGCTACTGGCTCGGCTACTCCGTCCCGGCGCAGTTCAGCACCACGGTGCCCGCCGGGATCGTGGGGCCCGGTGGACGGTGGCTAGCTCGCTGTCCTGCGGATGGCAATCCCGCCCTCGCGGTCGCGGACATCGACCTCGACTCGCAGGACAGGGACATCGAGACCGCCATTCGCTACGCCCGCCCGTGGCGACGTATAGCCCGAGCTGGGCTCTACGACCAGCGGATCCCAGCCGACGACCCCCGCAGCGACGCCCGCACGACCTTCTGAGCCCGAGCCGCTACCGGAACCGTTCGGTTCTCCTGCCCACCTCGCTCCTACGGTCTGATCGTGACCGTGAGCGCGAGGTCGTGGACGGCCAGATGCTCGTGGCCAGCAGTCCGGGCTGAGTTGTGGCGGGACCTGTGCGGCTACACGGTGACCATCCCGTTGACCGGGGCGGCCAGCTCGCTGAATGCGGCGAGTGCGGCGACCGCGGTCCTGTACGAGGCTTCCCGGCAGCGGATCGCCGCCGGGAAGCACTCGCGATGACCGAGGTCAGGCCCAGGTGCTGCCCGTGATGGCACACGTCACGGCGATCGTGTGGTGGCTCCAGCGGTCAATGGCGGTGCGCCGCAGGTCTTCGGCACCTGTCACGATCAACGCGGTGTTGTGGGGATCAGCCGATCGGTCTTGAGCCACGGGCGCAGGACCTCGGGGACGGTGACTGTCCCGTCCGGCTGCTGGTGCTGCTCGAGCAATGCGGGGAGCAGGCGGCTGGTGGCCAGGCCCGAGGCGTTGAGGGTGTGTACGTACGCGGCTTTGCCCCCGGTGGCCGGGCGGTAGCGGATGTTGCCGCGTCGGGCCTGGTAGTCGCGGGCGTTGCTGACCGAGCTGACCTCGACGTAGGCATCGATGCTCGGCAGCCAGACCTCGACGTCGAAGGTCTTGGCCATCGCCGCGCTGGTATCGCCGGCCGCCAGCCGAGTCACCCGGTAGTGCAGACCGAGTGCACCGACCAGTTCCTCGGCCTTGACGAGTAGTTCCTGGTGCGCGGCGTCCGAGGTGTCAGGGCGGGTGAACTGGACCAGCTCGACCTTGTCGAACTGGTGGCCGCGCAGGGTGCCGCGCTCGGTGCTGCGGTAGCCGCCGATCTCGCGTCGGTAGCAGGGCGAGTAGGCGAAGTACCGTCGGGGCAGGTCTGGTTCGGGTAGCACCTCGTCGCGGTGAAGGCTAATCAGCGCCGTCTCTGCGGTGGGCAGCAGGAAGCGCTGGGGTCCGGCCGGCCCTTGCTCGATTGCGAAGACGTCGTCGGCGAACTTGGGGAACTGGCCCGCGGTGTAGCCGGCCTGGTAGGTCAGCAGGTGCGGCGCCAGGATGAACTCGTAGCCGTCACGGAGGTGGGTCTCGACGAAGAAGTTGAGTAGTGCCCATTCGAGCAACGCGCCATTGCCCCGGTAGACCCAGTGGCCGGCGCCGCTGAGCTTCACGCCGCGCTCGTAGTCGATCAGCCCCAGACGGCGGGCGAGCTCGACGTGGTCGCGCGGCTGGAAGTCGAACTCGGGCCGGGTGCTGTGCTCGCGAATGACCTCGTTCTGCTCCTTGCCGCCGGCCTGAACGTCCTCGTCGGGGAGGTTGGGCAACTGGTCGAGGAACGCCTGGCGCTCCTCGCCGAGTGCGGCGAGCCGTTCCTCGAGAGCAGCCAGGTACGTGCCGAGGTCCGTCGCCTCGGCGCGTTTGGCGAGGGCGCCCGGTTCCGCCTGCGGCAGTTGCGCGAGTTCGCGCGAGATTCGCTTGCGCTCGGCACGCAGTTGCTCCACCTCGGAATTGCAGCGCCGGTAGGTCTCGTCCAGGGCGAGGAAGCCAGTTAGGTCTACGTAGGTCGCGCGCTTCGCCAGCGCGCGCTCGACGCGCTCAGGGTTTTCCCGGAGCAACGTGATGTCCAGCATCTGAAAGTCCCATCGATCAGTCGGAGTTCGACCTGATCCCTTGGGGGCGTGGGCGAGAAGGGGACTCGCGGTGCCACCACGCCTTCGCCACCACCTGGGGGCGGCGGCCTCAACAGCTCGGTAACGGGAGCGAATCGGCGGGGCATTGGACCGCGAACGGTCGTTCCTCCCCGCACTCGGGAGTGGATTCACCTCAGGACGCGAGGCTGCCTTTCCAGCTACTGGCAGCTCTCTCGGCTCGCGTTCTCCTGCGGCTACTCGTCTCCGTCAGCGCGTTGCCAGAGAGGATAGAACGGCCGGTTATGACCGGCAACGAAGAATCGCCGCCCGCGGGGTAGTCAGATTCGCTGGGCCGTAGTCCGGACAGTCGCATGATTGGCCGGTACTCCGTGGCCACACTGCTACCGCCAGACGGAGCTGATCCATCAGCGACGCCGTGTCGGCTAAGAGAACCCCATGACTACGAACCCGCTCTCACAGCCCCTGCCCTGAGCCTCACCAGCCCATCATCCAGGGACGTCCTCCACCCCGATGAAATCGACGCCGGCGACATCGCGATCAGCTACTCCCACTGCCGTGCCCGACGCGAGGGTCACCTGCAGTTACCCGAGGCTGGGCGGCGAAGATGATGTGTGTGCCGCCGTCACGGGCGCCTGGAGCGGTGCGGCCGTGACTTGGTGATTCAGGAAGTCCTGCCACAGCAGCTGGTCCTGCTCGAGGATGGTCAGGCTGTCGACGTGGTGGAGGCGTTGAACGCGTGGAGCAGTTCACACGATGCGAGGTCCCAGACCCGGATGGTGCCGTCCTCGCCCCCGGAGGCAACCACGCCCGCCGCGGTCGCGACCGAGACAACCGCACCCACGTGCCCCATTGCCGAACCCCCCGTGCGAGCGGGTACCAGCTCCCCAAGGAGGCCGCCGCCAAGCGAAACTCATCCCAGCACACCAGCCCGCCTGCCGCACCGGCCACCGGCTCAGCGCCGCGCACCGCCGAGTACACAAGCTGACCCCTGCGGGCACCGACCCCGTGCCCTGGGAGTCCCCCAACTGGGGGAGCCCGGCACCGTTCGAGCCGTGGGGTGAGCTCCTCGGAATCGGCGACCACCGCCCGTGCACGGTCGAGCTCACGGCAGGTTCACCCATCCACGTGAGTTTCTTGATTGCCATCGCTGCCATACGCTCCGTATCCTGCTGGGCAACGCGTTGATGGAGACGAGTAGCCAGGGATCACGCGAGCAGAGAGAGCCGCCGGAAGCTGGGAAGGCGGTCTCGCGCCCCGAGGCGAAGACCCTCCTGAGCGCGGGGAGGAACGGCCACCGCCCGGTGGTCCAATGCCCCGCCGGCCGGCCCCCGTCACCGGGCCGAAATGAGGCCGCCACTGTGTGGCGGCGAAAGTGCGGTGGTACCGCGAGTTGCCCTTCTCGCCCGCACTCCCAAGGGATCATGACGATGTCCTTCGGAGGACCCGCAATGATCCACAGCCGCGTACCCGTCTCCGACCTGCGAGAACACGTCGGCCGTACCGTCTCCGTCTGCGGATGGGTGAACGCCCTCCGGTTGCAGCGCAAGATGCAGTTCGTCATCGTGCGGGACAACACCGGCATGGTGCAGGTGACCCACAGGCGTGACGACGGGCCCCTGGAGGCCCGGCTCGAAGCACTCACAGCCGAGTCAGCCGTGAGGATCACCGGCCGCGTCGTCGACGCGGCCCAGGTCAAGCTCGGCGGCCTGGAGATCGTCCCCGAGGCGGTCGAGGTCCTGAACCCGGCCGCTACGCCGCTGCCGATCGACGACCACACCGGCCTGGAGCAGCGGTTGGACTGGCGCTTCCTGGACGTGCGCCGCCGTCCCGCCACCCAGCTGGTGTTCGCGGTGCAGACCACCCTCGAACAGGGCATGCGGGAGTACGCCTACGCGCAGGGTGCCACCGAGATGCACACCCCCAAGCTCATGGGCACCGCCTCGGAGTCCGGTGCGGAGGTCTTCGAGCTCGGCTACTTCGGTCGCAGCGCCTACCTGGCGCAGTCGCCGCAGTTCTTCAAGCAGATGGCGATCGCGGCCGGCGTCGACAGGGTCTTCGAGATCGGGCCGGTCTTCCGCGCCGAACCGTCGTTCACCTCCCGGCACGCCACCGAGTTCACCGGCGTCGACGTGGAGCTGGCCTGGATCGACGGGGTCGAGGACGTGATGGCGTTCGAGGAGCGGATGCTCGCCCACGCGATCGCCAAGGTCGCCGACCGGCACGGCGAGGCGATCGCGGAGCACTTCGGCGTCGAGGTCACCGTGCCCACGACGCCCTTTCCGCGCCTCACCATGGCCGAGGCGCAGGAGATCCTGCGCAAGGGCGGCTGGGACCCGGCAGGGGTCAAGGAAGACCTGGACCCGGAGGGTGAGCGGGGTGTCTCGGCCCACATCAAGGAGGCCACCGGGCACGAGTTCGTGTTCATCACGCACTACCCGGTCGGCATCCGGCCCTTCTACCACATGCGGCCTGCCGATGACCCACGTGTGACCTTGAGCTTCGACCTGCTGTGGAAGGGCCTGGAGGTCACCACCGGCGCGCAGCGCGAGCACCGGTACGACGTGCTGCTCAAGCAGGCCGCCGAGAAGGGCATGAGCACGGAGCCGATGCAGGACTACCTCAACGCGTTCCGCTACGGGTGCCCGCCGCACGGGGGCCTCGGCATGGGCCTCGGCCGGGTGCTGATGGCCATGCTCGGCCTGCCCTCGATCCGCGAGGCGACCTTCCTGTTCCGCGGGCCGAACCGACTCACTCCGTAACCCGGTTGCGGCCGCGTCCCACGACACGGGCAGGAACCTCGTGTCGTGGGACGCCGTCTCGGTAGCGGCCATTGGGCAAGTCTGTGGAGACGGAACTGCTGGCTCAGCCCAAGTAGGGGTAGGCGCCGGCGAGGTAGTCGCCGATCTGCTGGCACATGCTCGGGTGGATGTCGTACTGGTCCAGGTCGGCGGGCCGGACGAAGCGGACGCCATCGGCCTCGTCGTTGATCGTGGGCTCGCCGCCGATCGGGCGGCCGATGTAGGTGTTCTCGTACTGCTGGCGGATCTCGCCGTCGGTGTAGGCGACGATGTGGTTCGGGTTGGTGTAGACGCCGAGGAAACCGGTGATCTCGGCCTGAATGCCGGTCTCCTCTAGACACAATGCCGGTGACTTTGGGTTGTTGATGGCTGGGTGATGGTGGCTGTTGCCGGTTGTGGTGGTGGCCAGTTGCGGTGTTGGGCGCGTTTGAGGGGCCAGTTGGACATCTTGCGTTTGATGACGCGGGGGCAGGTTCGCTGGCGGCGTTCGGGTAGCAGGCGTTCGGCGATTTCAGCCAGGGTGCGGGTGAGTGCCCTGGCGAGTCTGCCGGGGGGAAAGTCCCGCCTGGGCGGGTACCTGGCGGCGTACGACGCGCAGGCTGCGGGTGAAGGACAGGCGGTCGGGGTCGATGCCCTCGTGCAGGGCGGCCTGGTGCATCAGCTGTCGGATCGCGTAGTGGACGAGCAGGAGGCCGTAGACCTCCTGCTCGACTCCCCACGGGTACTTGGAGCGCAGGACGAGCCGGGGGCCGCGCTGGTGGGTCTTGATCTCGTCCAGGGTGGTCTCGATCTCCCAGCGCTGGACGTAGAGTGCCGCGAGTTCGGCGGCCGGTGCCTCCCGCGTGTCCAGGAGGGTGGTGACCAGGCGGTAGAGGGTGGCCTCGCCGGTGCGGGCCAGGGTGTACTCGATGACTCGCACGGTCACCGGGTTGCGGCGCGTCTTACGGTCCTGTTCGGCGTGGATCGTGCTGAGGTAGGAGCCGTCGTCGAGGATGCGCGTCACCGGCAGCGCCGCGTTCTTCTTGACCCGCCACAGCAGGTCCGCGCCGGTGGCCCGGGCCTGCTGCCACAGCTCGAACCCGTAGAAGCCGCGATCGGCCAGCAGCAGCATCCCCGCCCTCAGGTGGGCGAACAACTGCCGGGACAGGGTCTGCTCGCTGACCGACAGCGGCCCCAACGCGGCGCCGAACACGGTGTGGGTGCCGCACTCCGCCAGCCCGACCAGCCTGGCCTGCGGGAACGCGCTGCTCCCGCGTCCGGATCCCGGCCGGCCGAAGAAGGCGTCGTTGGCCTCGGTGTCCGCCAGGTCCAGCGTGGTGCCGTCCACCGCGACGAGCTGCCAGCGCCGGTACCAGGCACCCACTGTCCCGGGCACCGCCACCGGACGGCACACCCGCGCGAACAGCAGCCGCAAGGGCTCCGGGCCCAGACGCCGGCGGGCCCGCCCGATCGCGGCGGTCGTGGGCACCCGCCACGACCGCCGCCCGTCCCCGAGCCCCTCGCCCAGCAGCCGGGCGACCTCCTCGTAGCCCTGCCCGAAGAACAGGCACATCGCCAGGACGAAGTACACGACCACCCGCGCCGGCAGCAAACGGCTGCGTTTCTCGCCCCGCCCGGTCTCGGCGATCACCTCATCGACCAGACCCGGCGGAAACGCCTGGGTCAACACCCCGATCGCGATCCGATCCGACAACCGCTCACCCGCAGGCGACTTGACCTGCCCCACCCTCGCCACACCACAACCAACGAGGAACGGACCACAAAGTCACCGGCATTGCCTCTAGACACTCGCGCACCGCGCACTCGGCGGCGGTCTCGCCGATGTCCTGGGCGCCGCCGGGCAGCGCCCACTGGCCCGTGTCCCGGCGGCGCTGCAGCAGGATGGCGCCGGAGTCGTCGACGACGAGCAGATTGCTGGCGGGGATAAGGGCGTTGGCCTTGGGGGCGTTGGGGTCGTTGTAGTACTCAGTCCTGCCCATGTGCGGCGGTCCCCTCCCGGTCGGGCATCCAGGGCCGCGCGTCGGCCCAGACAGCTTCGAAGCTCTGAGCGTAGTTGTCGAACCAGCCGGTGGCGTCCACTCGCTTGAGGTGGAGCAGAGGGTTGGCGCTGGCCGGCTGGCCGAAGATGTGCGGGTTGACCAGCAGGTTGCCGTCGTAGCGGAAGAGGGAGTTGTACAGCGTGGTGTCGTGGAGCCTCACCTCTGGCAACAACTATGCAGCAGCCGTTGTCAGCGGATGACCCCTCGGACACCCCATCCTCGACTGCTATGGGTTGGGCCCCGGTTGAAGGGACATCCGGTTCTGCGGCTGGCTACCAGTGCCGCCGTCTGCGGCACTGGTAGCCAGCACCGCTAAGCGATCAGAACATTCACCAGTCGACCTGGTACAACGATGATTCGCTTGATGCTTTGGCCTTCGACCTCCTGCTGGACCAAGGGAAGAGCCTGGACTGCTTGACGGATTTCGTCCTCGGAAGCATCCGCTGGAACGCTCATCTCGGCTCGCGTCTTCGCGTTGATCTGGACGACGAGCGTGATCGTCTCCGACCGAAGCAGTGACTCGTCCGCAACCGGCCACGGCTCTTCCCACACGCGCTTTCCGGTGAGCCGGTGGTAGATCTCACTGGAGACGTGGGGTGCGAATGGCAGCAGGAGCGATGCCAGGGTGCTGACCGCCTCGGTCACGGTCTTCTTCGCGATGCCGTCTTGCAAGGCCCGACTGCAGTCGTTGGACAGCGCCATCAGCGCGGAAATGGCGGTATTGAAGGCGAACCGCCCGGACATGTCCTCGGTGACCTTCTGGATGGCCCAGGCTGTCTTCCGCCGCAGGGCGAGATCACGCTCGGGGTCCACGGCTGTGCCGATCAAGTCAGAGCCGGCGCTCGTGATTTGGTCGGTGTACCTCCAGACCCGCTTGAAGAACCTGTGAACACCCTCCAGTCCCTCGTCGGACCAGTCTGCACCGTGCTCCGGGGGGCCCATGAACAGGACGTAGCAGCGGCCCGTGTCAGCACCGTACTTCTCGACGATCGACCTCGGTGACACGGTGTTGCCCTTGGACTTGGACATCTTCGCGCCGTCTTTGGTGATCATCCCCTGCGTGAAGAGCGTGCCGAAGGGCTCCTGCACGGGGAGGAAGTCGAGGTCGGCGAGTGCCTTGCACAGGAAGCGCGAGTACAGGAGGTGCAAGATGGCGTGCTCGACTCCGCCGATGTACTGGTCGACCGGCATCCACGCGCGCGCCGCCTCTTTACTCCACGGCTCGTTGCTGTTGTTCGGGTCGCAGTACCGCAGGTAGTACCAGGACGAGTCGACGAACGTGTCCATGGTGTCCGTCTCCCGGCGTCCCGGGCCGCCGCACTGCGGGCACTCGGTGTGGACCCAGTCCTCAGCGGTGGCCAGAGGAGATTTGCCTTTGGGGGCATAGTCCTCGACATCGGGGAGCGGGACAGGGAGTTGGTCCTCAGGGACTGGAACCAGTCCGCATCCGTCGCAGTACACGATGGGGATGGGGCAGCCCCAGTACCTCTGCCGGGACAGGAGCCAGTCGCGGAGCTTGTAGCTGACGACGGCCTCGCCCTGCCCGATGTCAGTGAGCTTGGCCGTGACTTGTGCGCCTGCGTCTCGGCTGGGCACGCCATCAAACTCGGCAGAGTTGATGACAACACCCTCGCCGGCGTACGGAAGTTCGGGCGTCGCGCCGTCGGCAAGGCCGATGACAGGCTGGATCGGGAGTCTGAGCCTTTGGGCGAAGTCGAAGTCGCGCTCATCGTGCGCGGGCACGCCCATGATCGCGCCGGTTCCGTACTCCATGAGCACGTAGTCCGCCACCACGATGGGGATCTTGTTGCCCGTCAGGGGATGGATGGCATGCCGGCCGGTGACAACGCCCGTCTTCGGCCGCTCGTCGTTCCCGCGGTCGCTGTGTCCCGCGCGGCGAGCCGCGTTGGCGTACTCGCGGACCGCTGCTTCCTCCGGTGTCCCACTGGTGAGGCGCTCAAGGTCCGGGTACTCAGGGGACAGTGCGATGAACGTAGCCCCGAACAGTGTGTCGGGCCGCGTGGTGAAGACCTGGATCTCGCTATCCGCCTCGGCGCACCGGAAGGTGACGCTTGCGCCTTCCGATCGTCCGATCCACGTACGTTGCATGCTCTTGACGTGCGCTGGCCAGTCAAGACCGTCGAGGTCGTTCAGCAGCCGCTCGGCGTAGTCGGTGATCCGGAAGAACCACTGCTCAAGCTGCTTGAGTTCGACCAGGCTGCCGCACCTCTCGCACTGCCCGTCCACCACCTGCTCATTTGCCAGCACCGTGGCGTCGGATGGGCACCAGTTGACGGCGGACCGCTTGCGGTACGCCAGGCCTGCCTTGAAGAGCTGCAGGAAGATCCACTGCGTCCAGCGATAGTAGGTCGGCTGGTGGGTGCTGATCTCCCGGCTCCAGTCGATGGAGATACCCCACTGCTTGAACTGCTCACGGAAGGAGGCGATCGACTCGTCCGTGGAGATTCGGGGGTGCTTCCCGGTGCGGATCGCGTGGTTCTCTGCCGGCAGCCCGAAGGCGTCGAAGCCCATCGGGTGCAAGACGTAGTAGCCCTGCCGGCGCAGGAAGTGAGCCACTGCGTCGCCGACCGCGTAGTTCTTGAGGTGGCCTACGTGCGGCTCTCCGCTCGTGTAGGGCAGCATCTCAAGGACGTACGCCCTTTTGTCAGCAGCTAACGTGTTCGATACTTCCCACGTCCGCTCCTCCCGCCAGAGTTTCTGCCAGCGCTCTTCGATCGCACGAGGGTCGAACTGCGGTGGGTTGAGTTCGGTCATTGGAATCCTAATTCGCAACGAACTTGCCGAGCCATAGAGATGGCGCGCATTGTATCACATCAGGGCGGTGAGTGTTCGCAGCAAAAGCGCCCCAAACATCCTGGCTCGATCGACGGTCACTGGAACACCTTGATCAACTGCGTTCGGGTACTCGATGGTGAGCGCGACGCGGGTATTCTTCCGACTCCGAAGCCAAGCTGAGCAGCACTGCCCAGAACGAGACGAGAAGGAATTCCATTCCTGGTCGAAAAGTAGCAGACTGGATTCCTGGAAACTCCGACCATCGGGCAGTGACTTGAGTGTCGCCAAGAAGCCATTGGCTATTTCATAGTCGCCGGGGTCACCAGAGAAGACGACATACGGAACTTCTTCAATAGGTCCACGAAGACCGGGTGTGTGCAAGTCGAGCGCGAATGTTGCCCGGCTGTCAGCAGCCAGCATCTCGCGCAGAGCAGATACGGATCGATACACACTTAAGTCGCCGTAGTCCCGATTATGATCCCAGGGCTCTCTAGCCTTCCCTTGATCACCATTTGCGACGCCATCCACATCCATGATAGGCAGTGCCGCTAGTTCGCACTGGGAGGCGATACGGTTTCCTGCTTGCCGCAGTCTAATGAATTCACTGACCGCCCCCTCCAGCACGTACGAAGCCATGGCCTCGCAGGCGTGATGCCGGGCTGTGAGAAGCACGAGGAACTTCGACTTCGGCTTGGGCACGATAAGCAATGGAACATTGCGGCCGCCTTCACTGCGCGTCAGGATCCGCCAACTGGCAGAGGCCCCCAGTCCGGCGCGGAACGCCCCGAGTTCCCGAGGCCCGTATGGCATGGTTGCCGAGAGCCCCGTCACTGTCTGGCCTTGCAGGGGGACTTCGAAAGCGCAGTCAGGTCCCGCTGATTCCCAAAGCCAGCTACGAGACTCCGCCCTGCTGACGACTGGCCCGAACTGGCCAATCAGTAGTGGTCGCGCCAAGCGAATGCGCACCACGGTATCGCGCTCCGAATTCAGCCGCACATGCCAGTACCAACGATCCCCAGTTGAGTCTCGAAGATCACGATCAATGACGAACTCGCGCGTCCCAACCTGATGGACAATCCCATTGCCGGTGGGAAACCCCGAGCTGATCCTCAAGGTCATGAGCTTGTGCCGTCAACGGATTCGGCGATAAATATGAGGTGGCCTTTCCCGCGAGGCGACGGAATCTCCTTTCGGAAGCTCCCGTACTCCTCGGTGACCGTAAGGCCAGCTTCCTTCAGCAGTTGGCGAAGCTCCGGGGCGGTCAGCGCCATCTGGTCGAAGAAGTTGTCATACATTGAGACCCGTCCGTCCGCCTCCCGGACCAGGATGGTCTCCTCGTGCCTCCAGTTGGCGGTGTGCGCATTCACCGCGTGCCGAATGAGCCGCGTGATCAGAATGCCTTCATGCCTGTGATGGGCGACGATATAGGGCTGATAGCTGTCGGCGAAGTTCAACATGTGACCGATGTCTACAACGAATCGCCCGCCCGGCCGCAGCCATCCTCGCACCTTCGCCAGTAGCCTTCCGAGCTCGTCACGCTTGAGATAATTGAGTGTGACGAATACGGCATAGATCAGGTCGAACTGCTCCTGCGTCTCGTAGTCGGCAGCGCTGCAGTGGACGTACTCGATATCACCGCCGGCCTTCATGGCGAAGTCGATGAATTGTTCGCTCTGGTCCACGCCTGTGCAGGCGTACCCGAGGTCGCTGAGAGCGCGGAGGTTGGTCCCGGTTCCGCAGCCGAGATCCAGGACTCGACCGGCCGCCGGCAGGTAGGAAGAGAAGAAGGAGCTCTCTACCTCCAGGTTCCGGAAGTCCTTTCTGATGATCTCGTAGTACTCGCCCGGGAATTCAAAGCCGGTCATCGTCATCTCCTTAACGTGGAACGCCGCTGGCCCGGCGGGGGTTGCCCGTCCGGGCCAGCGGTGAGCGGAGTGGATCCGGGCCTACAAGAACTCGTGGCTCGACCGCAGGAGCCGGTAGTCAAGGCTGTGGATCCGACCGCCGGCCCCCAGTTCTCGCAACTGCGCCAGGTTCGGGCTGTTGTCCCAGATGTGCGCCACGGAGCTGTCCGTCATGTTGTGGCCGCCGGAGAAGTCGGAGCCCTTCAACTTCCCCGCCGTGTAGGAGGAGCCCAGCGGGTCGAGGCGCATGCGGCTGAAGGGCCATTCCGTCAAGTACGGCAGTTTGTCGACGAGATCCGTCAAGTCGGCGAAGGGCTGGGCGGTTTGTCCTCGCCGGACATAGTGGCTGTGGGAGGGGGCGTAGTCGCCGGAACGCACGCCCTGGAGGTAGAGGTCCAGGCTCTCTCGGATCTCGGCTTCGTTGAGGACGAGATCACGGAGGTTGACGCCGCGACCGACTGGCGAGAGGAAGCCGATGTCGAACCACTGCGCGCCGAACTCGGTTACCCTGCGCCCGATTTCCCGGACGGTGGTGTGGTTGTTCTTGTGGAGGGTGGCGCCTGCGGCAACCGGGATCCCGGCGGCGGCGAGGACGCCCACTCGTTCGCGCAGCATGTCGAAGGCGCCACGGCCGCGCATCCAGTCGTGGGTCTGGGCGTCTGCGCCGTCGATGCTCGTACCGACGTGCCACAGTCCGCGGAGCGCCTTGAGCCTGTCCACGTTCTGCGGGTTCAGGGCCGCCGTGTCGCTTCGGACGTAGACGCTCAGGCCGGCCGCGTCGGCTGCCTCCACGATGTCGAAGGAGTCGTCCCGGAACAGGGGGTCTCCCCCTGTGAGTTGAACGATGAGCACTCCGGCCTCAGCGAGCTTGCCGAAGATCGCGCCCCACTGCGGTGCGGTGAGTTCTTCCGGCATCCTCGCTTCCGGCGAGGACTCGTAGGCGCAGTGGCGGCAGGCGCGGAAGCAGCCGTACGTGACCTCGACCTCGACGATGATCGGGCTCTGGAGGTAGTTGAGGGACAGGTCGCGGGCCGCGAAGTGCTCGACGGTCGAGCCTGTGCCCAGCGGTCCCAGCAGGTTGTTCTGGAGCAGCGCCCCCAGAGTCTTGCGCCCCTGTCCCGTCTCGTCGGAGTGCTCCGTGAGGTGCAGCAGTTCCCGACCGGTGCAGTGTCCAGCCGCCGCTTCCCGGAGGATCTCGTAGGCGGTGCGGTCGACCATGAAGTGCCGGTGCTGGTCTCGGTCGAACAGGATCCCGCCGAAGAACTCCTCGCGCAGCTTGGCGTTGAACGGGACGCCGATCGGGACATCGAGGATGGCCTCGATGTCGCCGGCCGAGGTCTTGTAGGTCGCGAACTCGGGGGCGCAGGCGCAGTCGAGCATCGGGTGGAGGTCACGGCTCAGGAAGAACGGTCCGGACCGCTCGAAGTTCTCCCGGAGGATCTTTTCCTGGGTGTTCGCCAAGCCTTCAGTTGCAACTGACATACTTGCTCTCCTTCCAGGGCTTCCGCACGTCAGCGTCCGGCTCGGCGCGTGACAGGACGGCCTTGCGGCGACGTGATCGTGTGGGTGTCCAGGTGCAGTAAGCCGGGGGGCAGGCACGAGGCTCGGGCAGTCGATTGGTCAGATCGCCTATGACAGCGGAGGACCTTGATGCTCCGCGTGGCACCTACATAGAGGTGATGGCCCGTCACTACTAGTGCGAGACTGTAGTACGAAGAGCGCCTCCCCGCGCCCCTTTATCTGGGCGCGCCCGCAGATGGCTGGAACTGTGCGTTCACCCGCCACGCTGTTGCCCGTGAGCGCAACAGCGCTCCACCTGACCGCCTGCCCCCTCGCTGCCGTTCGCCGTCTGTGACTGACGTAGGTCAGGGGCTGGGTCGTTCATCGTCGTGGTGCTGGCTGGGGAACCGTCCAGGTCGCCATGACCACCCTCGCAGAACCGCTTAGAGGTTCTTCACTTCAGTCGCGCCTACCGACAGCAAACAGCACATGGGTGCCACCGTCACGTGCGCCTGACGCGTTACAGGCCATCGTTTCCTGGTCCAGGAAACGACTCCACCGCTCTTCGTCCGCTTCCAGGTAGGCGAGTGCCTCCGAGTCCCCAAGTGAGGCCCAGTTGCTCGCCGACCCGGCCAACAGCGTGCCACCCGCCTGCTCCACCAGCTCGACAACCTGGTCCCAGGTGAACAGCCGGCACACATGCGCCCGCTCGGGGACCACACGGAGATCTCCTGTCGCCAGGATCGCGCTGATGACCTCTGGTCCGTACCTGGCGGCAAGTTCCGCCGCGATCGGCAAGGCCACTCTCCAGGTTCCGTACAGTGACATCACCGAGGCCAGCACCACCCCGCCTGGCCGCACTGCACTCAGCATGCCGGCCAGCGCCTGCGCCTCTCCCTCAAACAGGTAGGACAGGGGTCCACCGAAGGCGACCACCGCGTCGAAGCCCTCGCCACCGAAGCGGCCTACCTCCCGCAGATCCAGGACCTCCCGACGCTCCACCGCCTTCTCGTACCCCTGCGCTGCGACGAAGTCGGCGTTCAGGCGCAGCTGCACGCCGGAGATGTCGGTGACCAGTACCTTCGCGCCCAGTCTGGCCAGTCCCACAGTGAAGCGGCCCGGGCCAGCGCCGATCTCCAGTACCCGCCAGCCCGGCTGCACGAATCGCGCCAGGAACCGAAGGTGCACCTCCAGGCTCACCCGTCCGCGCACGTCTTTCACCAGCCGGTCTAGCTCCTGGATGCCGATCTCGTCGAAGTATTGGCGCGCGCCCTCTCCGGATGCCCAAGCGGCATACTCGTCCCCTGGGCCATCCACAGCGGCTCCTTCGGCCGGTCGGCGGCCTCGACCAGCCGAGCGATGTGCTTAGCCTGTCCGGAGTCGGGTGTCCCCGGCGGCGTCGTTTCCTCCTCCATCAGCGTGGCCGACACCGGCCACTGCAGCATGCAGACATGCCGACCCCCTGCAATACCAAACCGGTACGGCGGATGGCTCACGAAGGGGATGCTGCGGTGGGCAGGGAGCTCCGGCTGACCAGGCCATCCAGCGGACAAGGCGTTTGTCCGTTTCGCAGGCGCCGCTGCGCGAGGTGTCATCGGCCGACACCATCCCGAATGGCGGTTGAGACTCTCGCAGGGCCGGACACTCAGGGTTCGGTCAGTGCGCAGGAAGTGGGCCCGTTCTCGTGGATAGCGCCAACCTGCTCCACGTCACGGTGGTCGCGGTATGTAATAGAGCTTGTACACCTGGACGTTGCCCACCTCAGTAGAGGCCCACGGGCATTCGGACAGCGACCACTGGCCACCACAGAAGCCCGGAGGAGCAGATGCCCCGACCGCCCAGGCCGTTGGATCCCACCCGCTCGCCGGCGCACCGGCTTGGCGCCGAGATCCGGCACTGGCGAATACTCCGAGGTCTGAGCCAGGACAAGCTCGGCGAGTTGGTGCACGTCAGCGGCGACCTGATCGGCAAGTTAGAGAGGGCCGAGCGATCCTGCAGTCCCCGTCATGCCGCGGCTCTGGACGCCGCGTTGGAGACCGGCGGCGTCCTATATCGATACCTCGTGTCGGCTCAGGCTGAAACGGACAATTGTTCCCGGGAAACGGACAACTCGTCTCTCAGCGACACAACGGCTCGCCCATGGGGCAGGACAGAAAGCACGCTGGAGGAGTCACGGTCTACCTCCGAGTGGAACGAGCTCAACCCCATGGAACGACGGAACTTCCTCGCCGCGACCAGTGCGGCGGCCCTTGCCGCCGGCCCCCTGCTCCAACTGATCAGCACCACCTCGGCGGCAGCCACACCCTCACTCGTGCACTCGGCCGACGTCGAGCAAATTCGCACGGCCGCGACCACCCTGCGCAGCTGGGACAACCTCTACGGCGGGGGTGGCGTCGTCCGCGAGACCGCACTCGCCCAACTACGCTGGGCCGCAGGCTTGCTAAACGCAAGTTGCCCGGCCTCGCTCAAGGTCGATCTGTTCACCGCAGTCAGCCGCCTGGCGACCGTCGTCGGTGCCTCGGCTTTTGACGCCTTCGCCCACGAGGATGCCCGCCGTCTGTTCGTCTTCGCCACCTCGTGCGCGGAGGAGGTGGACTACTGGCCGCTGCGGGCCATCTCCTACAACCTGCTGTCTCGGCAGGCCACGTGGCGCGAGGATCCGACCGCTGGTCTTACCCTCGCCGAACTCGGCCTCGCCCGCGCCAACCGCCTCTCACCGGCCGAGCGGTCGATGCTCCACAACGCCCGCGCCCGAGCCCTCGCCAAGATGGGCCACGCCCAGCAGGCCCTCGCCGCTATCGGGGAATCCGACGACTCGTTCGCTTCGCTTGTCCCTGCCGACGAGGGGCCGTGGATGGCCTACTACGACAGTGCCCAGCACCACGGCGACACCGGGCACGCCCTGTTCGACCTCGCACTCGCCGGCCACCCTCCACGGGAGGCACTCAGCCGGCTGCAGACCGCTGTCGATGGCCACGGCCATGGATTCGCCAGGTCCCGCACCTTCTCCCGCACCAAATTGGCTTCCCTGCGGATGGCCACCGGAGACCCGGCACAGGCAGTGGACGACGGCCGTATCGCGCTCACCGAGGCCAGCCAACTCCGCTCCCTGCGCGCCAACCACGAGCTGGGTGAACTGAGCCGTCTTGCCCATCGCCACCGGACTATCCCGGACATTCGTGACCTGCGCGAGCAGATCACCTCTACGGTGGCACTGTGAGCACCATCGACCACTCCCACGCCCTGCTTCTGAAGGCCTGCGCCACCGCCGGCCTGTCGGCAGACCAAGCCGAGCCGATCCGCATCGGCGAGAACGCCCTGTGGAGGCTCCGCAACCAGGTCGTCGTCCGCATCGCCCGCCCAGGCCAATGGGACGCCGCCGTACGGGAACTAGCCGTCGCCCGTTGGCTGAGCACCTGCGGCGTCCCGGCTGTGCGGCCGCTCGACCACATGCGGGAGCCCCTGGCCACCGACGGGCACCCGGTGACCTTCTGGCACGAGCTACCTCGCCACCGGCCGGGCACCGCAGCCGACATCGCCCCACTCCTGCGACGCCTCCACTCACTCCCCATCCCCGACTTCCCACTGGGCCGACTGGACCCGTTTATCCGCCTCGCCACCCGCATCGATAACGCGGCCACGCTCGATGACGAGCAGCGACAGTGGCTCCACCACCGTCTGGTCGACCTCCAGGCCGCCTGGTCCAGCCTTCCTGAAGGCCTCCCGCGGAGCGTGATCCACGGCGACGCCTGGGGCGGCAACGC
Source organism: Kitasatospora sp. NPDC058190 (assembly GCF_042883685.1). Classification (NCBI taxonomy): domain Bacteria; kingdom Bacillati; phylum Actinomycetota; class Actinomycetes; order Kitasatosporales; family Streptomycetaceae; genus Kitasatospora; species Kitasatospora sp. NPDC058190. The sequence continues at coordinate 32,576 of NZ_JBHVVI010000008.1, read as the reverse complement.
CGCGGTCACCCCCACGACCGTCTATCTCCTCGACTTCGAACGGACCTCCCAGGGTCCGCCCGAATGGGACCTCACCTCCACCGCCGTTGGACATGGCACCTTCGGCACCGTCTCCGATAAGCAGTACGCCGCGTTCTGCGAGGCCTACGGCACCGACGTGACCACTTGGGCCGGCTACCCGGTCTTGCGCGACATCCGCGAACTCCGGGTCACCTGCTTCGCCCTCCAGCACGCCGCCGCCGCCCCCATGCGCCACCGCGATCAGGCCCACTACCGACTCGCCTGTCTCCAAGGCCAGCACGGTTCTCGCCCCTGGGGTTGGACAGCAGTGAACTGAATCCCCAGCGACCGCAACGGGAGTGTCAGGCCGCATGAGTGTGACCCAAGCGGACAACGCGGTTGGGGTCGAGCAGCCCCGGTCCGGACCAGAGACGGTGACTACCTTCCCAAAGGGGGCGTACCTCTGCGCTCCCATCTCTGCAAGCTCCTTGGTATGCGGGGCAGCCTGCCGCTTCGGCGGGGCCTGATTCGCTGATTCAGCGGATGGCCGGGCATGGCCTTGGATACCGTCATGACGTCGACCGTGTCATCGTGAGGAGTGTTCGGATTGGACGAGATTCAACTGACCTCGGTAGACGGCCTCGTGTTGGATGCCGCTGTCCACAGGGTCCCGATGGAGCGGCGGCCGGTTGGCACGGTCATCCAGGCCCATGGCATCAATGCCGACAAGGACGAAGGAGGGATGTTCACCCGTCTGGCTGAGGCACTAGCCGAGTCCGGCTTCACAGTCATCCGCTTCTCCTTTCGTGGCCACGGGGCCAGCGGTGGCGCTCAGCGGGGGATCACGATCGCCGGGGAGATGCTGGACCTGGAGGCGGCCGTCGACTTCGCGGTCCGGGAGCATCCCGGGCCGCTGTTCATGGTCGCGGCAAGCTTCGGAGCGGTGGCGACGTCGTTGTCTCTGCCCTGGCTGGGTGAACGCCTGTCAGGAGTGGTTTTGTGGAACCCGGTCCTGAACCTGCGACGGACGTTCCTGGAGCCCGAGCTGCCCTGGGGTATCGAGAACTTCAGCGAATCGGCTCAGAACCGCCTCCACGACGAGGGGTCGTTGATGCTGGATGGGGAGTTCGAACTGGGTCGGGTCTTGTTTGCCGAGATGCGCTGCCACCACCCGGGCGAGTCCTTTACTGCGGACTCGACTCCGGCGATCATCATCCACGGTGACCGGGACAGCTATGTCTCCTATGACATCGCCCGCGAAGCCGCGCAGAAGCACCCTCGCTGCGGTTTCCATTCCATCCACGGGTCCGACCATGGGTTCGACTCCCGGGAACGTGAGGATGAGGCGATCACAGTCTCCGTTAGCTGGCTTGCCGATCGTGCTGGGAGTTCCACGTGACACGCCCGCTGTACGGGCCGGCAACGCTTGCGGGCACGGTTCAGCTCGGCGAGTACTGCGTGTTGGGCTACCCGAAGGAATCCCGACTGCGCCGTGCGGCCACGGCCGGTGTGCAAGAGCCCGGGGCCCCGGTCCGGATCGGGGACCGCAGCCTGCTCTTCAATCAGATCGTGCTCTATGAGGGGGTGACGGTCGGCCAGGACTGCGTGTTGGAGGACCGGGTCCGCATCGGGTATGACAGCCGTGTCGGCGATCGGACCCGTCTCGCATATGGCGCCTACGTGTGCGACCGGGTAGCAATCGGTGCGGACTGCACGGTCGCCGGTTTCGTCTGTGACGCGGTGCGGATCGGGGACCGCAGCACGGTGATGGGCGAGCTCGTCCACGAGTACACCCAGCCCCACAAGGACTGGTGGGCGGTGGATGAGGAACCTCCAGTAATCGAGGAGGACTGCGTGGTCGGCTACGGCGCCAGGATCGTCGGTGGAGTCCGCATCGGCCCGTGCAGCTACGTGGCGGCTGGCGCGGTGGTGACCCAGGATGTGCCCCCTGAGCATGTGGTCACCGGGATCAATGTGCGGACGCCGGCAGCCGAGTGGACTGGACTGCGGCTCCAGGAACTGATCGGCCATTGGCAGAGCCTTCGTCCTCCGGGCTCAGGTCGGCCGCTACTGCCAGTCGACGAACGGTGAGTCCTCAGTGTCGCTTCCAGCTTCGTCCTTGGGGAGTTGGCGCACGAGTGGCGGGTCGAGGGCCAGTGCGCGCAGCTGCCGGGGGAACCGAGCACGCAGGTCCTGCCGCGGATGGTCGATGTAGAGCGAGGGCAGGAATTCGTCGATGGGAACGACGGATTGCTCCAGCCCGGTTGCGAGCAGCGCTGTCAGGGCTGGCCGGGTGAGAAGGTAACCGAAGGTGCAGTGGCTGTAGCCGGGGTGGACGACGCCTGACACGTAGGGTTCGTCAGGTTCCAAGGGGAAGCGACCAAGGTAGAGCAGGTCGAATGCCTCGTCCGTCGCGCCGAGTTGAGCCAGACGGGTGAGCAGGTGGCTGAGGAAGTCCGGGGCCAAGACGGCGTCGTCTTCGAGGACGAGGATGAACGGCTCGCCACCGGTGTCGGCCGCGTGCTGCCAGCAAGCGAGGTGGGCGAGGGTACAGCCGATCTCGCCGAGTTTGAGGGGACGGTTCCACCACGGGTTGTCCGAGGCGATCTGCCAGGGGAATAGGGCGACGCCACGCTGGTACAGGACGTGCCGGTTCAGTTCCCGGCCATCGAACGGCCCGGTCCAGTCTGACGTAAAGGTGGCCTTGAGTAGCCCGGGGAGCTGAGCTTCCATCTGCTTGCGACGGTCAGCCCGCCGCGGGAGATTGACCACGTACGCGCGAATGTCTGCGGAAGTGATCACTGCTCTGCCCCCATGAAGTCGTCGGCGATCGCTGGCTATACGCCACCGTAGCGGTCGGTGTTTTTCACCACGACGCTGAACGGATCGTTGTTGTGGCGCGCCAACACCAGGAGTGGCTCGGTCGCGGTCAGGTCGGCCAGGTCCGCGATTCCGCCGAGCCGGCGGACATCGGTGACGAGTACGAAGTCGTCGTCACCGATGAGCTCGGTCAGCCAGCGCGCGTTGGCCGCGGCCCGTTCCCCGTGCAGGAAGCACTGCGCGCCACCGAGTACGCCGAGGGTAAGGCAGCCGCCGAGCAGGAAGACGGTTGTCCCCTTCGTCATGGTCAGCCGGGTGAAGACGGCGATGTCTTCGAGCAGGGCGCTGTCTGGACTCCACTGCGGGCCGAGCGTCAGATTCCCCAACTGCGGGATGACCAGCGGATCGTCCTCGCCCAGCGGGTGCGGGGCGAAGTGGAACGGAAGCTGAGGCAGAAACTCCCGGTACTTCGCGTTCCATGGCGGACCACCGACGACCACCAGGGTGTCCACCCCGGTGTCGAAGTACTCCGACGGGGAGAAGTCTCGGATGACCAAGTCCGGTTGCAGCTGGGTCAGCCGGGTGCGCACGTAGATGAGGCTGTCCAGATCGGCGAACTTGGCGTAACGCAGGTAGTTGCGATCCTGCGGGCTGGCGAAGTATGGCCGCTCCGGCTCGGGGATCTCCGAGCACACGATGTCCACCCGCGAGGAGTGCGCCAATCCCCAGAACCGGCGCAAGTCCTCGCGCCAATCCAAGGAGTTGGTCGGACTCGGCGCCTGCATGCCACCCGGCATGTCCGCGGGGAGCTCTCCAGCGGCCGGTTGGCGTGAGGCTGGAGCAGCGGCTCTGACGCTGGGCATCAGGACCGAGACGGGGGCAAGACCAGTCAGCACTCTGGCCTCGTCTGGCATCTGCAGTCCATCTGCGATCCGGGTCAGCACATCGATATCGCTGACCCGGCCGGCGCGCACCCCTCGGATCCAGTTGGAAATCTCCGAGCGGTCATGCTCGGTCAGCAAGGCGAGCTGGGTCTGAGTGCAGTCCGGGAACTGGCGCAGGTAGAGCTGGAACAGCGCGCCGATCTCATGACGGGCCAACGCGCTCTGGACATCGTCGGCGCGCCAGAAGGAGACCGGCACGCGCCCCGGATCGAAGGTCTTGCGTTTCGCCACCGGCGCTGCGCCTCCTAGGTTTCTGGCAGCGTACGTGAGACCACCCAGCGTTACTAGTCGTTTCGTGGTGGGCCCAACCCGTGACAGCGGCCCACGGGTCAGGTCAATTTCGCCATGGGTTCCCAGGCGCGAGTGTTGAGGCCGTGCGGATACATCGTCCTGGACGCCTGACTGGAACACTTCCATGCCCGCGTCCGGTGGACCGACGACGCGCCGTGACACACCCCGCAACCTCCGCCTGTAAGCATCACGGTGTCCACTCCGTCCAGCCCCGCGAGCGCATGTCCCCTACCGCGCCCTTTGCGCGGCGCCCATTCGGACAACTCTGGTGTCCGAATGGTGGATCTCGCTCTCGGGCCACTGGTCGCGCAGTCTGGACGAGCAACGACGGGAACTCGGCTCAAGGCGTCCCAGGACGTCCCCGCCACATCCCTGACAGGGTCGCACCGTCCACTGCGTGCCCGCCAACGACCAGACAGGAGAGGTGGAAACCATCCGAAGCGCGAAGACCGGCCGGCAAAGGCTGCTCCGGACCAGCTGGCGAAACCGGTCACGGGGGTGGACCGCTGGCCCAGCATGTCCCGGACCGAGCTTCCGGTCATGGACTCCGCCGGCCCTCAGTTGGGCCTGCCCGCGAACCTCTCCCGCTGCGATGCGTAGCGACGACCGCCCTGGTCGGCGGTTGTAGGCGGGAGAGAGGGGCCCCGCTCGTCGTCCCACCGGCGCGGCTCCGACCAAGTCCCCGTCCAGGACGTGTCGTGCACTTGCTTCCTGGAGATTCCGGGTCGAGTGATGGCTCTCGCCACCCGACCCAGTCGATGGTTTTCCGCCAGCCCCCCAGACCGCCCGCTCGCCGCGGCACCCCCGACGCGTCGAGCGGGCACCAACACCTGCATTCATCGCTCCAGAATCCACCTCACCTTCTTAGGGACAGACATGGCCAGGCTCCAGAACACGCAGCAGCCACAGCAGCACCCCCTGGGCCAGGTCCGCGCCCAGCACGGCTGGAGCCGGACGGATCTGGTTAACCTGCTCGACGAGCGCCTCGGGGCAGGGCCTCGCACAAAGAAGATCTGGGCGTGGGAGAACCGCGCTGTCGTCCCCGGTCAGGACGTTCAGAGGGCTCTGGCTGCTGAGCTGGGTGTACCGGTCGAACGGCTCCACACGGATCCGTGGCCCACCTGGCTTCTCCTCGCCAAGAGCAGCAGCATGGCTCAGTTACCGGACCACGAAGCCGGCACGGGTGCGCCGGGCCAAGGGGAGCTTCCAACCATGTCGGACTGGCCTTCCTCCAGTCCCGGCATCGAGGGGACGAACCGCGGTAGCTGCCTTGCAGGCGGCCCGCCGAACGGGTCAGGTCCCGTTCCGCCCGCCGAGCTCCGAACAGATCGCCCTCACCCGGCTCGGCTCTACGATCTCTACCTTGGAGGCAAGGACAACTTCCCAGCCGACCGGGCTGCGGCCAGGGAGCTGCTGGAGGTGGCCCCCACACTGCCAGTGACCGCGCAGCAGAACCGGCTCTTCCTGGCGCGCGCGGTGCGTTACCTCGCGCGCGCCGGTGTCCGGCAGTTCCTAGACATCGGCACCGGGATTCCGACGGCTAACAACACGCATGAGGTAGCCCAGGCCGAGGCGCCGGACGCTCGTGTCGCCTATGTCGACAACGACCCGATCGTTTTGGCCCATGCCCGGGCGCTGCTGAGGAGCGAACCGTCTGGCCGGACCGCCTACATCCAGGCTGATCTGCGCGAACCTGCATCGATCCTGGCCGATCCGATGGTCCGGCAGGTCCTCGACTTCGACCAGCCAGTCGCGCTGATGCTGATCGCGGTTCTGCACTTCGTCCATGACGACGCGGACCCGTACGGCATCGTCGCCTCGCTGATGGACGCCTTGCCATCAGGGAGCTTCCTTGCGCTGTCCCATGTGACTCCCGACTACGCCCCTGCGCAGTGGAAGCAGATCGTCGAGCTGTACAGGGAGGGCGGGATGAGCGCCCAGGCTCGGACCAGAGCGGAGATCGACGGCTTTCTCCAAGGACTAGAGTTGGTGTCCCCTGGTCTGCAGGTGGTGTCTCGATGGCGCCCCGACCCGTCCAGTCTCACCGCAGCGACGAACGCAGACATCTCCTGCTATGGCGCGATCGCGCGAAAGCCCTAACAGAACCTCACCGACGCCGCGTTCGTCGCCGAGGGAGACTGGATCGCTCCCCTCGACGCCGACAACCGGTTCCACCCGGCCAAGCTTCGCACCTGCGCCGACGCCATCACTCCTGGCTGCCTGCTGATCGACCGCTGGGAAACCGTGGTCGGCCCCGACGGCCGGCGGCTGCTGCCCGACCCCACCTCGGCGGCAACACCAGCACCCTGCTCGCACATAGGGACGCCGCCCGCACCCTTCTCCCCGTCACCAACGAGATCTACTTTCACGCGCTACGCGACGCTGGCCGATGGATGGCGGTAGTGCCGAACACCTCGGCAGCCCTTCTGCGTAGCGGAGCGCTACTCTGCGCAGGCATCCGGCAATGGTCAATCTGTCGACAGCTTCCGCGAGGTGACACATGCAGTCGCACCAGACGAACTGGATCGAATACTTTAGCTCCGCCGGACACCGTGACGTGGTCCCGCTGGCTGCCGGGATGGAGGGTGCGGTCTACCGACTCGGGCAGGGGCTGATAGGCAAGGCCTGGGGGCGACGCGAAGCTGCGGAGCTGAAGCGTCTGCAGGAGTTCTACGCGGACGTCTCTACAGCGGGGCTGTCGTTCGCGACGCCGCAGATCCTCGAGGTCCGCGAGGTCGAGGGGACCTCGGTGACGATCGAGCAAGAGCTGGCGGGCCGACCGCTCAAGCAGCTCGTGCGCGACGGCATGCCGCCCGGGGCGGACGAGGCCGTAGTGGAGGCATTGCGTGGCCTGGCCTCGGTGCCGGCGACGCCAGCTATGCGCCAACTGGCAGTACTGGACGAGCCCACGCCGCTGTGGGACGGTGCGGAGAGCTGGCCAGTAGCGCTGAATGGGCTGCTGCACCGCCGGATTGCCGCCTTCGGATATCAACTGCGCACGGCGGTCGTCGACTTCGATGACATGTTCAGCCAAGTCGCCGAGCTGATCGCTCGACAGGGTGATCGGCCACAGTCGGTGGTGCACGGCGACGTGTGCCTGGAGAACATCCTCGTGGACGACGAGCTCCGGCTGACCGCCTTGCTGGACTTCGGGTTCCTGTCCGGCGCGGGCGATCCTGCGTGGGATGCGAGCATCGCAGCAGGAATCGTCGACATGTACGGGCCGCACGCACGGGAGATTGATGACCGGCTCACCGCCAGGGTGGCGCGAGAGTTCGCCTACCCCATGGAGCTGCTGCTCGGGTACCGCGCCGCATACGGGATCGCGGCGTCCAATGCCTATGATCCCAACGGGGCCGACGGGCATTTCGCCTGGTGCGCCGCGGTGTTGGGGCGTAAGGACGTCCGCGAGACTCTCGGGGTCGTCGCTGTCTGACGAGCCGAGCTCATGGCCCCGCCGCGAGGCGTTCGGCGAGCGCCACCACGTACCCGGCAGCTTCAGGCCGACGGCCAGCACCGCCGTACCGACTGGGCGGCCCGGCAGCAGCGAGGTCTCGTTCGCCTACCAGATCGCCTGGTCGCCCGGGTCTTGCCATGTTGCCGACCCGGACCAGCGGGGCATCGCCACGCCGGTCAGCACCACTGCAGCTTCGACTCCGCCCCAGCGCTGTTCCCGAGCCAGCGCCCACGGGCGTCGTTCAACCCGGACCCAGCTGCCGCGGTCGGTACGGGCTCCTACCGTCCGGCGCTTGCACACCACGCTGGTCCGGTCCAGCCCCGTACCAAGGCGCTGCTCCACCTCGTCCAACACGTGATCGACGGGTTCCTGCCGAAGGTCCATGGTCTTCTACCGGACGAGTCCGGGGGCGGGGCCCTACGGCGGGGTGACCCCGGTCAGCTCACGTGCCTGGTCGGCGAGGTGGGGCACCAGTTCCGGGTAGTACCCGCGGTCCACGGCCTGGAGCATCTCCGCAAGGGCGACCAGTTGACCGATACGTCCGGCCGGGGTGTCGAGGATGTCGGAGAACTCCGCACGGATGCGGTCCGCGACCGCCGGTACAAGGGGGCTGCTGACCCACAGGACTGCGGGGTCGTAGCCGACCGGGACGAGTCCCCAGCGTTCCCAGTCCAAGATCATGAGCGGCTCAGCGGTCAGGTTCGCCCACTGCAGATCTCCGTGGCCGGTGACCCGTTCGATGTTCGCAGGGGCCGGGATGCCGAGGTACGTCGGGAAGACCTGCTCGATCCAAGTTGGGCGCAGGGTGATCTTTGTGCCGGGGGCCGTGGCGATGCTGGCCAGTGCATTCTTCAGGTCGCTCCACCAGTTGTCCTCCAGGCCCGGGTCTGCGTAAAGGCCGGGTGTCGAGGACACCGCGGGGCCAGTGAAGTCGAAGACGTCTGCCTGGTAGAACCAGTCATCCTTGGTCCAGTCCATGGTGTCGTGCAGCGAAGCAGCGCGTACCCCTCCAGCTCCCCTTGATCGCCTGACCAACCCCACCATCGCGCCCACCGCCGTGCGCGAAGACGGCAGCGCCCCTGCCCACAGGACAGGAGTTGATGTGAGCCGCAGTCCTCAAACCCTAGCCGCACGCCAGAACACCGGACGGGCGAGTGTCGATGATTGCCGCTCTGGCACTGTCTACTGGCGGCCCGCCGCCGTAAGGTCGGCGACGGCGCGGAGAAGCGCCGGGGTGTCGCTCAGGCTGTCGAGGACATGGTCCGCGCCGGCAGCGGCGAGCTGGTCGGTTGAGGTAGTGCCGGAGGCGACGGCGATCACCCTGGCACCGCCTTGTGCGCCGGTTCGGACGTCTTCGAGCGAGTCGCCGATGATGACCGTGTTCGACCGGCCGAAGGCGGTGCCGTAACGTGCGGCAGCACGGCGCTGGGCGATGCCGACGAGGGCGGGCCGGTGGGAGTCGTCGGAGGCGAATCCGCCGACCGCCAGGTCCACGTACTGATCCAGGTTGAAGGCGTGGAGCTTGATCTCCGCGCTCCGCTGCAGGTTGCCGGTCACCACCGTGGGCACGAGGCCCGGGTGGACGTGGACCGCTTCGAGCGCGGCGGGGGCGCCGGGCATGATGTGGCCGTGGTCGCGCAGCTGCTCGGACCGTTTGGCGAGCAGCTGGGGCAGCAGCTGAACGATCTGCTCTGCGAGCCGTTCGACGGCCTGGTGATCGATGCCGTTCGCCACGAGCAGTTCCCGCACCGCCAGGGGCATCGTGCGCCCGGTTCCCCGTTCGGGAAGCCTTGTCGCCTCGCGGCCGACGACCTGGAGAAACGCTTCGCGATAGACGGCGCGGTCGGCTTCCCCCACGTACACCAGGGTTCGGTCGACGTCCCACAGTACGAGTGCGTTGCTGGTCACGGTGTGAACTCCTTGGCCGCCATCACTTGCCGTGATCGTTCTATCAGCTCACCCGATCGCGGGCCCGGGATGGCCTGAAGATTCTCCACCACCTGCTCCAGGTGCTCGTTCAGCCTGGCGGACTGGACATTCGTCGCCAGGGTGAGAGCGGTATCGGCCGCCATGAAGCCTCCGTCCCGTTCCCCGGCGAGAAGGTGAGCGGATGCCGCCCGCGACGCGAACAGAGCCCGTGTCCGCAGATCGACGGGGTTCAAAGTGGAGGCCGCCTGCTCGAAGTAGCCTGCCGCGGTCGTGTGCTCGCCGAGTTGGAGGTAGCAACTCGCGGTCTGGCCGAGGATCTCCCCTCGGTTCATCCAGTAGAGCCAGCCGGGGTCCTGCTCCCCCGGGCCCTGCTCGGCAAGTTCGGCAGCGCGGCCGAGCGCGCGCAGGCACGTCTGTTCTTCCCCAAGCTTGGCGTGCCCGCGTGCCTGGCGGGTCAGGAGCATGGCCTCCAGGTACGAGGACCCGAGTGTGCGGACCTTCTCCCGGAGAGCCTGCATCGCGGTCACGGCGTCCCGAGGGTTTCCCGCCGAATAGCTCTGGATGGCCAGGTAGGACAGAGCACCGGCGCCGTAGCGGGGATCGCCGGAGGCATAGGTCTCGGCAGCGGCCCGAAGGGCTGCAAGAAGAGTCCGTTGGGCTGGAGTCTGCCCTCCCAGCTATCGGCAGCTCTCTCGGCTCGCGTGCGATACTTACTCGTCTCCGTCAGAGCCTCGCGTCGCGGATAGGACGAGCCCCCATGTGAGCAACGGAGAAGCGCGGACCAGACGCCCCTCATAGCCCCACGCGCTGTCGACGGTCAGCGTGATAGCAGACTCACTCCCGGCTCGTCGCGGGACGCTGTGGAGAATCGCGACCACACGTCGCGAGCACCGATATCGTCGACTCGCCGAATGAATAACGCAGTTGACCATCGCCCACGTAGCACACCCCTCCATGCCTGACTGCCAGCCAGAAGTTCAAGGGAACCGCATGGAATTTCTACCGATCGAACGAGCTGCTGAGGCGTTCCAGCAGCCGGTGACCGCCGACGAGATCCAGGCGGTCTGCCTACGGGTCTTCGGTGCCGACGTATCGTCCGCCAGAGAGTTGGGCTCGGGCATGTACAACAACACCTACCGCGTGGCCGTGACCGGACACGAACGGCCGGTGATCCTCCGGATCGCTCCGGAGCCGGGTCGGCAGTTCCGCTCCGAGCGACAGTTGATGCGCAACGAGTACGCCAGCGTGCCATGGTTGACGGCAATTGCACCTCTGATGCCGCGTGTCATTGCGGCAGATTGGTCGCACCAGGTGATCGGCCGGGACTACATGGTCCAGACCCATCTTGACGGCGTACCCGCCCCCGAAGGTCTCGGTACGTACTCCCGCACGAGCTGGCCGAGCTTCTTCCGGCAGATGGGGTCGATCGCGCGGAAGATCCACGGGGTGCGCGGTCCGCACTTCGGTCCTGTCGGCGGCCCGGCATACTCCACGTGGAGCGCGGCCGTGGCGGCTTCTTTGGAGGGCATCGTTGCCGATCTCGACGCTGTCGGCCTGGACTCCGCTGATCTGCGCAAGGTAGCCGAAGTAGCGAGCCAGCACCGTGCAGTTCTCGACGAGATCACCGAGCCGCGCTTTCTCTCGGGCGACCTGTGGACGGTCAATGTGATGCTCGCCGAGAGCACACCCGAACCAGTGATCTCCGGAGTCCTCGACCTGGACCGCACCTGGTGGGGTGATCCGGCCGCGGACTGGACGATCCGCATGGCGCTGGCGAAGGCAGACGAGCGGGAGGCGTTCTGGGAAAGCTACGGCGCCCAGGATCGTTCCCCTGCCGCAGTGCTGCGCTCGCGAATCTACGAGGCCCGCCACATCGGTGCCATCCGCCTGGAGCGGCATCGGCTGGGAAGCGCCAACACAGTGCCGCAGACGTACGAGCTGATGCGAAACGTGCTCGACCAGCTCAGGCATGAGTCGCAGCGTCGCGCTGCCGGGAGGTCTCACGGCTCGGCATTGGTTTAACTCTGGTCTGCGCCGCTCCTACCCGACAACTCGGTGGCCCCGCCCACGCCGTCCCGCCGCGAGCAGCTGCGCCGAAGCGGTCCGGTGCGCGTCCTCGCACGGCTCGGGCCGGAGAAGGGCGTGCTCGATCTGCTGGAGGCCGCCTCCGGCTGGGACCGACCGGTCGAAGTGGCCCTCGCCGAAGCCGGATTAGAGGCCAGCGCAGGGTCGCAGTCCGAGCTCCTCGACAGCTGCCGCAAGCCGGCGGCCCGCGCCACAGGCGTCCGGATGCGCGGGGCGCTGGCCTGGGACGAGGTGCTGCCCTGCCTCGCCGGAGCCGCCGTCGTGATCGTCCCCAGCCACAAGGAGACCTTCGGCCTGGTGGCGCTGGAGGCCATGAGAGTCGGCACCCCCGTCGTCGCCTACCGGGTCGGCAACCTCCCCGCCCTGATCGACCTGACCGGCCACAGCGCACACCTGCTCGTCGACCACGACGAAGGCCCGGCCGCCCTCCACAAGGCGGCACAAACCCTTCTGGAAGATGACATACTGTACGCCGCGACTACACAGACCGTGTATCGGAGAGCGGCCGAATTCGAGCCGCGCCGAATCGCTGGCTTCTTCCTGGAGGCGGTGTCGTGATGCCCGAAACCACAGCAACCCCTGCGCCGTTGCTGCTCGTCGACGGGTTCAACCTTCTGTGGGCCGGCACCTTCGGCTTCCCCGCACCGATCCACTCCCGCGACAAGACCCGCGAGTTGACCGGCCTGTTCGCCTTCTTCGCCCTGCTGCGCGCCACGATCCGCGACGACCTCGACGTCGCGCAGCCCGAGGTCCTGGTCGTCTTCGACGGCGAGCACGGCTCCGCCGACCGCGTGGCCACCGACCAGGAGTACAAGGCGAACCGGGAGGCGACATCGGACGCACTCAAGCCGCTGCAGTTCCTCGCCCCGGTCAAGGAGGGCCTGGCCGCGTTCGGGATCCGGTGGGTCGAGCTCGACGACGCCGAAGCCGACGACGTCATCGCCACCCTCGCCACCCAGGCCGCCGCTTCCCGGCCGGTCCTGATCATGTCGCGGGACATGGACTTCTACCAGCTCCTCGACGACCGCGTGCGCATCCTCAACCGCTCCCGGAAGTCGTCCCAGCGGATCATCACCGCCGACGAGGTCCTCGCCCGCTACGGCGTCACCCCCGCCCAGTGGCCGGCCTTCCGCGCCCTGACCGGCGACAAGTCCGACAACATCCCCGGCATCCGCGGCATCGGCCCGAAGGTCGCCGCCACCCTGCTACGCGACGGCATGCGGCTGCGCGACCTTCCCGGCTCCGAGCGGCTGACCGGCGCCAAGGGCACTGCGATCATCACCGCCTGGGCCGACGTGCTCCGCTGGGAGGCAATGATCACGGTGCGCCGCGACCTGGCCGTGCCCGTCGCCCTCAGCGGCCAGGCGAGCCTCCAGCTGCCCAAGCCCGCCGACGTCGTCGAGAAGCTGGGGCTGTGGTGACCGCTGCCGTGCCGGGCTCGGTCCTGGCCACCTTCGCGCACCCCGACGACGCCGAACTGTGGGCCAGCGCCACCCTGGAGGCCCAGCGCGCCCGGTCGTTGTCCTCCCTGGGGCGCCACCGTGAGGCGGCATCCGGCTTCGAGAAGGCGATCCGGGCCCTACCTGCGAGCTACCAGCGAGACCGCGGTATCCACCTCGCCCGGGCGGCCATCGCCCGGTTCCACGCCGACGGTCCCGAGCACGCCGCGACAACCGCGGCCTCGGCGTTGTCGATTGCGACGGCGACCAGGTCGCCCCGGATCCTCACCGAGCTGGCGCGCCTCGGCACCCTGCTGCAAGGGTGTGGCGGCGTACCGGAAGTCGCCCACTGCCAGCATGCGCTCGACAGCGTCCTGCTCCATGAAATGTGATGACCAGAGCCCTGTCGCCCCGAGAGAACGGACCGCCGATGGCCTCCCGCCCCTTCGTCCTGCTGAGCGTTGCAACCTCCGTCGACGGTCACATCGACGACGCCTCCCCCGAGCGTCTGCTGCTGTCGAACGCCCAGGACTTCGACCGCGTCGACCAGGTCCGCGCCGAATCCGACGCCATCCTCATCGGCGGAAACACCCTGCGCAGCGACAACCCGCGGCTGCTGGTCAACAGCGAAAAGCGCCGGGCCGACCGGATCGCGGCCGGCAAGCCCGAGTACCCCCTCAAGGTCACCATCTCCGCCAGCGGCGATCTCAGCCGCGACCTCAAGTTCTGGCACTTCGGCGACAAGAAGGTCGTCTACACCGCCGACGCCGCCGCGCCGAAGCTCCGCGATACGCTCGATGGCCTGGCCGACGTGGTCAGCACCGGCCCCACGGTCGACTTCGGCGCATTGCTCGATGACCTCGCCACCCGTGGGGTTGAGCGCCTCATGGTTGAGGGCGGTGGGCAGATCCACACCCAGTTCCTCTCCCAGGGGCTGGCCGACGAGATCCACCTCGCCATCGCTCCGCTGCTCGTCGGCGACGCCGCCGCACCACGGTTCCTCCACCCGGCGAACTACCCCGGCGGCAGCAGCCGGCGGATGACGCTTCTGGAAGCCCGGACGATCGGCGACGTCGTGCTGCTGCGGTACTCCCCCAAGCCTGCGTCCAACTGATCTTTCGAGAGCCACGCCCGTCGTCGAGTCCTCCCTACTGGAGGGCCACCGCTGTTGGCCTCGAGCGCTTCTCGGCGCCCGGCCGAACGCGGTGGCTCTCCAGACGGCGGGTAGCCTACGAGCAGCCAGCAGGCCGGCCGAGAGGACGCGACTGTATGACCGACGGCATCGGGCTCCCGCCCGAGTGGGTGGCCCGGAAGGTGGTGGCGTACGACGAGCTCCGGTCAGCGTCGGGCTCACTGTGGTGGCTGCAGTCGGATCCCGATCACGGCGGATGCCGTCGGGTCATGCGCGCCGACCGGTCGGGCACAGCCGTCGCGGTGACGCCGCCCGACGTCTCGGTCGGAGGTCAGCTCCATGCCTACGGCGGCGGCGCCTTCGCGGTGACACCGGGGGGAGTGTGGTTCGTCGGTGACGACGGTTCCCTCCTCCGGCAAGCTGCTGGCCGCATGCCCGAGCGGATCGACTCTGTCGTCGGGTCCGCGCAGTACGGAGACCTCGCTCCGGCACCGGGCGGCGGTCTGCTCGCGGTTCGCGGGGACGACGCCCTGGACGAGATCATCGCCGTGTCCCGGGCGGGGCAGACCCGGGTCCTGGTTCGCTCCCGCGGCTTCCTCGGCTCCCCTCGGCTGGCGGCGGGCACCCTGGCGTACGTGGAGTGGCAGCGCGACCAGATGCCGTGGGACAGCACTCGCCTGGTGCTGGCCGACATCCGGTCGGACGCTGTCGGGCCGAGACGCGTTGTCGCGGGCGGCCCCGGGGAGTCGGCGGTGCAGCCGTCATGGGGACCGGACGGCCTGCTGTACTTCATGTCGGACCGGACAGGGTGGTGGAGCCTGTACCGGCTGCGCGATGGCGTGGTGGAGGCGGTCGCGCCGATCGAGGCGGACTGCGCGCCGGCGCCCTGGGAAGGCGGCTACCAGTCGTACGGTTTCACCGGAGACGGCACCGTCGTTCTGACGGTGATGGACGGGTTCGCCACCGAGCTGCTCGCCGTCGACTCCGAGGGCCGTCGGCGACGGCTCGGCTCGAATCTCACGTCCGTGAAGCCGTACGTCACCGTCGACGGCAGCCTCCTGGCCGTGGTCGGCTCCACGGCAAGCAGCCCGCCGGCCATCTGGTCGATCGATCTGGCCGCGCAGACGGACTCCCAGGCCTCCCCGGTGGGCAGAGCTTCCGAGTTCCCGATGCCCTGGACGCCAGTTCGTCCCTCGGTCGAGACCATCGCTGGTCCGGATGGGCCGGTGCGTTTCCTGCTGCACCCGCCGCCCGGAGAGACGCGACTGAGTCCTCTCCTCGTACGGGCCCACCCCGGTCCGACGGACGATGTTCCCCTACGGCTGGACTGGGTCACTCAGTACTTCGTCAGTCACGGCTTCGTCGTCGCCGAAGTTCTCTACCGAGGCAGCACGGGTCAGGGACGCGCCTTCCGGCAGTCGCTGCACGGCCATTGGGGCACCTACGACGTCGACGACTGCGCGGCCGTCGCAGAGCATCTCCTGACGATTGGCCAGGCGACGCCTGGAGCGGTGTTCGTCAGCGGGGCGAGCGCCGGCGGGTACACGGCGCTCCAGGCGGCATGCCGTCCAGGACCGTTCACTGCCGCAACGGCCATCTCGGCGATCATCGACCCCTCACGGTGGGAGCTGTCCGTTCCGGCGTTCCAGCGTCCGCACGCAGCTGCGCTGCGAGGCCCGGCCGGTGCGATGAAGCCTGAGCGGATCCGCTGCCCCGTGCTGGTGATCCACGGCTCAGCCGACACGATCACGTCCGCAGGGGAGGCCATGCACTTCGCCGAGGAGCTGACCGGACGAGGCGATGACCACCGTGGCCTGCTGTTGGAGAACGGCGACCACTACCTGTCGGCGCCCTCGGCGCGGGAGCAGGCGCTCCGCGCCGAACTCGACTTCTACCGGAGCATCATGAGCCGCCTGCCAGCGTGATCGCCAACCGCGAGGGCTGCCATCAGAGCCTTTGAAGCGTGTCGATCAACTGCTCGGCCTCGTTTCGGGCCGGTGCCACCCGGGGGTCGTCCGGGTGGGCGTGCGGCCCGGCGATCTTCGCCAGTATGAAGAGGCGCATCACCATGCCGTCCCGGCTCTCAAGGTCCGCCCGGCGCTCGCGGCGAACGCGGTCCGCGAGCGCCGGGACGGCGAAGGAGGCGGCCAGCAGGGACGCGGAGTCCAGGCCACGTGGCGCCGCCCCCCAGTCCTCCCAGTCGAACACGCAGAACTCGGGGCCGGTGACGTTCGCCCAGTTCAGATCGGCGTGCGCCGCAGACCACGAGACCACCCGGGTGTTCACCGCCAGGGGGAAGGCGCTGCGGATCACCTGGTCGACCAGCCGCTGGGTGATCGGCTCGGTGTCTGGTGTCGCCAGCCTGACCGTGGGCTGGGCGGCGAGCGCGTCCAGGGAAGCGTTCAGGGCTTTCCACCAACCGCCTGGAAGCTCGGGGTCGGCGGCCAGGACGGTCGTGCCGATCGGGCTGTCAGGAAGGAGCGACGTCTCGTCCGCTCGCCAGATCGCTCCGTCATCCGTGTCGCGCCATTGCACCGAACCCACCCATCGGGGCATCGCGACGCCAGCCAACACCGCTGCGGCTTCGACTCCGCCCCAGCCCTGTTCTCGGGCCCGCGCCCATGGGCGTCGTTCAACCCGGATCCAACTGCCGCGGTCGGTGCAGGCTCCGACTGTCCGGCGCTTGCGCACCATGCTGTTCCGGTCCAGCCCCGTGCCGAGGCGCTGCTCCACCTGGTCCAGGACGTGATGGACGGGCTCCTGCCGAAGGTCCATGGTCTACCGGACGAGGCCGGGGTCGGCGCCCAGCGGCGGGGCGACACCGGCCAGCTCGCGTGCCCGGTCGGCGAGGAGAGGGGCGAGTTCCGGGTAGTACCCCCGATCGACAGCTTGGAGCATCTCCGCGAGGGCGATCAGCTGGCCGACACGTCCGGTAGGGGTGTCGAGAACGTCGGCGAACTCTATGCGAATGCGGTCCGCGACTTCGGGCACGAGGAGGCTGCTGACCCACAGGACGGCGGGGTCGTAGCCGACCGGCACGAGGCCCCAGCGCTCCCAGTCGAGGATCTTGAGCGGCCCGGTGGTCAAGTTGGCCCACTGGAGGTCACCGTGCCCGGTGGTCCGCTCGACCTCGGCCGGGGCCGGGATGCCGAGGTGCTTCGGGAAGACCTCTTCCACCCACGCCTCACGGAGAGTGATCTTCGTGCTGGGCGCTTTCGCGGTGCCCGCCAGTGCGTCCTTAAGGGCGGTCCACCAGCCGTCGTCCAGGCCGGGGTCGTCGCGAAGGTCAGGGGTGGAGGAGACCGCGGGACCTACCAGGTCGAAGACGTCGGCCTGGTAGAACCAGTCGGCCTCGGTCCAGTCCAGGGCGTCGTGGAGCCGGGGCCGTGGGACGGACGCGGGGATGAGCTGTTCCGCGCCGAGGGCACCCTGGCCAGTCGGCCGGGGCGCCCGGTGTCGGCTGCTTCTGGAGACGCGAAGCCAGGCGCTCTCGGTCTGGCGGCCGATGGTGATTCCGGAGGTACCGAAGACCGGCGGTCCGGTGCACACAAGGCCGAGGAACGCGGCGGCCTTCTGGTGTGCTGTCGTCAGGTTGTGCCGGGTGTCAACATCCGGCTGAAAGGACATCGAGCACCGTCCTGAGTCGCTTGTCGGGAATCGGTTCGGCGAGGGCCATCCTGGCCAGGATGGCGCGGACGCCGACCAGCAGGCCACTCCCCTCTTCCGGCTGGACCGCGGGTGCGGTGCTCTCCATCGGTTCTCCCTCCTCCTGGCGCTGCTTGGTCTTCCGGGGAGTCGGAAGGGATCGCAGCGGCTGAGCGCCCAAGTCTTCCGAGCAGGGCGTGGCAGGGCCATGTCGTCCACCTGTCATCTCGGGAGTCGATTCGCACAGAGGTGTCATCTTCACCACGATCACGGCTGCCAACTGCGGTGACTCGGTCTCGCGACTACGGCAAGGTGGCCAACCGGCCTCCGTACTGGGCAGGATTCTGGGCATGGACATCTTGGTAATCGGCGGAACCTGGTTTCTGGGCACGGCCGTGGTCGAGGAGGCACTGGGGCGCGGTTGGGCAGTGACGACGTTCAACCGGGGGCGATCCGGTGCGGCGGTACCTGGCGTGCGGCAGGTAGTCGGTGACCGCACGTCGGTGGAGGATCTGGCTCGGCTTGCGGCGCAAGGCCCGTGGGACGCGGTGATCGACACGTCCGCTTCAGAGCAGCCGCCGAAGGTGGTGCTCACGGGGGCGAGGGCGCTGGAGGGCGCCACCGAGCGCTACGTCTCCATCTCGACGGTGTCGGTGTACGCCGGCTGGCCGGACCACCCGCTCAAGGTGGGCGATCCGGTGCTGGACGGGCCCGCCGACGCCGATCGCGAGTACGGCAGGAACCCCGAGGGCTGGCGAGGGCCCAATCTGCACTACGGGAGGCAGAAGGCCGGCACCGAGCGGGCAGTGGTCGAAACCTTCGGCGCGGAGCGGTCCTGCCTGGTTCGCCCCGGTGTGATCCTCGGGCCCCGCGAGTACGTCGGCCGGCTCCCGTGGTGGCTCCGAAGGATCGAGCGCGGCGGTCAGATCCTTGCGCCCGGATCGGCGAGCAAGACCATCCAGCCGGTCGACGTCCGCGACGTCGCGCGCTTCGCCGTCGATCTCGCCGAACGGCCCGGAGGGGGCGTCTACAACGCCACCGCGCCGATCGGCCGAGACACGATGAGCAGTTTCCTGGGGGCCTGTCTCGCGGTGACAGGCGGCAAGGGAGAACTTCGGTGGGTACCGGATGAGGTGCTGCTGGAGCACGGCGTCCGGCAGTGGACGGAAGTGCCGCTGTGGCGGACGGGCGAGGGCGTCTGGCAGGTCGACTCCGAACCGGCGTACGCGGCCGGGTTCCGGTGCCGCCCATTGCAGGAGACGGTTCGGGACACCTGGGAGTGGCTCCAGGCCGGCAATGCCCCGGTTCCGCACCCGCGGGCAGCCGCTCTCGGAATCGACGCGGACCGGGAACGGGCAATTCTGGCGGCCGCCGGTTCTCTTCGCTGAGCAGGATGCGACGGACGGGACGACCGCCATGGTGGCGGTCGCCCGTCCGTCGCGGTTCTGTTGTTCTACTCGATGGCCAGCCGTGCGGCGGCGCCTCCGAACTGTCGCGGGGCCGCGACTCGGGTGTACTCCTCCAGCCCCTCTCGAAGGGTGGCAGCGACCGGTGACGTCCGGACAGACCCGGTCGTGAGCAGTTTGCCGACGTGGACGACCCGTTCGACCAGACCCTTGGCGCGCCGGTCGGGTGCAAGGTCTGCGATGGGCTTGAGGACTTCGACTGCTTCCTCCACCTCACCATTGAGGATCAACGCTGCGGCGAGGTCCGTCCTGGCCTCGGCGTCGATCCGGAGAATCCTCTGCCCGGCAGGCAGGCTGGCTTGCAGCTCCAGCACCCGCCGGGTGTGCTCCAGCGCACTGGCGCCATCACGCAGGAGCACGAACGTGGTGCCGTGCGACCGGGCGAGCCGCTCCGGACCGTGAAGGAACTCGCCGGCCACATCGTCGTGGAGGTCGTCTCGTTCGACGGCGTCCACGTCGAGGAAGCGCGCGACCGCCGCTGCGGCCCTGCGCTGGTCGCCGAGGTGCCCGTAGGCTCTGGCCTCGATCGAAGCGATGCGTGCTTGGCCAGCCGTACCGACACCGGGGAACGACTGTGCCTGCCGGATGAAGCGGATCGCCTCACCCGGCCGCCCTTCCCAGTAGGCGAACATGCCAAGCGTGCCGGCCGCGAACGCGGCCAGCGGGGTGAAACGGGTGACCTCGGCGTACATGCCCGCGGAACGGGCGAGGCGACTCGCCTCGCCAAGGGAGCCGAGTCCGAAGGCGGCCAGGGCCAGCAGCGCCGTCGTCTGGCCGATCGCGATCAGCAACAGCTGCTTCTGCTCGGGAATGTGGGTGCGATCCAGAAGACCTTCGGCGTTCGTCCGAAGCTGCCGGGCTTCACGGAGCACCTCGAAGGGTGACCGGTTGTTGTAGGTGCGGGCGAGGTGGCGAACGTCGTCCTGGACCTGGTCGATGGACAGGTCTGAGAGGAAGGCGGACGCCACGGAAGCGGCGTGGTCGGATGCTTCGCGTGCGGTCATCGCGAGCTCTCTTTCGAGGTCTTGCTGGGTAACTGCCGCAGGATCTCCTTCACTCGGCGGCGCGAGGAGGTCTGCGATCGTCCTGTCGAACATGTGCTGGATCGTCTGGGTGAATACGGAGGTCGGTCGGCTCACCGTCCCGGCGGTCCAGCGCCTGAACGTCACCTCCGACATGTCCAGGTCGCGAAACCGGGGGTCTTTGAGGGTTCGCGCCAGTTCGTTCCCGGCGCGTCGAAGTTCCCTGTGGAAGTCCGGGAATTCCCATCCCGCCTTCTCGACCAGGGCACCCAGTAGCGTCTTACTCGCCATTCCGCATGCCTCCGCCCCCTATGGTCTCGACCCCGGCCCGGCCGCCACCTGCGCGCGGAGGACCTGGTCAAGCCATACCCGACAAGAGCGCTTCTCACAGCTGCATCTGACGAGATGACACCCCGACGACAAGGTGATGGCTACGCAAGGCGTCAGATGACACCCGGGTGTCGTGGCGCTGTTTCGGCCAGGACGCGACAGTAGGTGGCCGATCACCTAGATCGCAGTCCGCGAAGTGAGCGAGACGCTTCTCGCTCTTCTTCCCGACCGCTGGCTGCGCCCAGCTGTCCGCCGACCTTCACGCTGACGTGCTCGGGCTCCGCAGACAGTAGGCGGATTGACGTCCCGGTGGACCATGAAGGGGGAACAGGTCATGCCACCCGCGCC
This sequence comes from Kitasatospora sp. NPDC058190, assembly GCF_042883685.1. NCBI lineage: Bacteria > Bacillati > Actinomycetota > Actinomycetes > Kitasatosporales > Streptomycetaceae > Kitasatospora > Kitasatospora sp. NPDC058190. The sequence continues at coordinate 11,668 of NZ_JBHVVI010000008.1, read as the reverse complement.
CAACGCTGCTGCTCAGCCCAGGCCGGTTTATCACCCTGCCGGGTTCGACGATGCGCTCCGGACCGCGGTGGACGACCTGCGGGCCGGACGCTGGTTGTCGACGCAGCGGCTGCTGGCCTCGACGCAGAACGCCGACCTGCGGACCTCCCGGACACAAGTCCTGGCGCTGGTCGCCGCCCGGTCGACGGTACTCACCGACTGGGGGCACGAGGAGCCGGACGACCCCGGGCTCGCCATCCTGCGGATCAGGGTGACGGTCGAGCACGCCTTGGCCGCAGCCGAGGCCGGCTCGCCGAAGGCCGAGCTCTTGGAGCAGGAGGCCCGCGAGTCGTGCTGGGCCGCCGCCGAGGCGGTGCGCTCGGACCCTGTGCCGTGGGTGTGCTTGCTCGCCCTGGCGGCGCTGGACCGCGCCAAGAGCCGCCCTGAGCACCGGTATCGCTCGTCGGACCCGATGCTGCCGCTCGGCCCGTGGGGGCTGCTCGACGAGGCGCTCACGCGCGATCCGGGCAACCGGGAGGCCCACCACCGCATGCTCCGCTACTGGCTCCAGGTCTACCGGCCGGCGGTTTCCGACTTCGTTCACCTCGCCATGTCGAAGGCTCCGGCCGGATCATCGCTCGCCGCTCTGCCGCTGTACCTGTCGGTCGACCACTTCCGCAACGAGCCGAGGCGCACCGCCGTCGTGCTCCGGCAATGGCTCCGGGAGCCCCACTTTTCCCGCGCTCAGCGCGCGTTCGAGAGTTGGTCCGTGGCGGCGCCGGGGTCGTGGCCGGTCGTCGATCTCAGCTATCTCGCCCATGCGCTGTGGGCGTCGGCCCAGATGGCTGCCGCCGTCGAGGTGTTCAGCGCGCTGGGTCAGTTCGCGTCCAAGGCGCCGTGGGCCCATGTCGCCGACTCCCCGAACAAGGCGGAGGCTCTGCTGCTGACCGCCCGGGACCAGGCTCTTGCCGGCCGCGCGACCGCGCTGGCCTGAGCCCCGGCCACTCCCGTTCCCATCACCCGACTTTCCGCACGGAGGTTGTCCCGATGCCCCCCGCCCAGACCGCACCACCGACCGACGAGGAACGGCTGCGCCAACTCGGTTACCATCCCAAACTCCGCCGGAGAATGGGCGAGTTCGGCAACTTCGCCAGCTCTTTCTCCGTCATCAGCATCCTGTCTGGCTGCATGACGATGCTCGCGTTCGGCCTGAACACCGGCGGGCCGGCGGTGATCTTCTGGGGCTGGATCGGCGTCGGCGGCCTGGTCATGTTCGTCGGCCTGGCCCTCGCCGAGGTGACCTCGGCCTACCCAACCAGCGGGGCGCTGTACTTCATGGCCCACCAGTTGGGCGGTCCCCGATGGGGCTGGATGACCGGCTGGCTCAACCTACTCGGCTTGGTGGGCGGCATCTGCGGCATCGACTACGGCGCCGCATCCTTCGTCGGCGCGTTCCTCAACATGCAGTTCGGGTACTCGCCGACGCCTGCCGGGCTGTTCGGGATCTTCGCCGCGATCCTGCTGCTCCACGCGGTGCTGAACCTGCGGGGCGTGCGGCTAGTGTCCGTGCTCAACGGCATCTCGGTGTGGTGGCACATCGGCGGCGTCGTGCTGATCGTCGGGGCGCTCGCGCTCGTGCCCACCCAGCACCGGGACGTCAGCTGGGTGGTCGGGCACTTCGTCAACAACACCGGTTGGAGCAACCCGATCTACGTGAGCGCGGTCGGGCTGCTGCTCGCCCAGTACACCTTCTCGGGCTACGACGCCTCCGCGCACATGAGCGAGGAGACCACCAGGGCGTCGCTGTCGGCGCCGCGCGGGATCGTCCGCTCGATCTGGGTGAGCTGGATCGCCGGTGCCGTCCTGCTGGCGGGCATGTTGTTCGCCATCCAGGACTACGACGGTGTCCTCAGCTCGCCCACCGGCGTGCCGCCCGCGCAGATCTTCATCGACGCGCTCGGGACGACCGGGGCGAAGGTGCTCTTGGCCGTGGTGATCGTGGCGCAGGTGTTCTGCGGCAACGCGGAGACGGCGGCGGCCTCGAGGATGGTGTTCGCGTTTTCCCGGGACGGCGCGCTTCCGGGGTCGGCTCTGTGGAGCCGAGTGTCGGAGCGCACCGGGACGCCGGTGGCCGGAGTCTGGCTGTCACTCGGGGCGGCGCTGGTACTTGCGCTGCCGTCGTTGTACAGCGCGACCGCGTACGGCGCGGTGACCGCCGTCAACGTCGTGGGGATGACGCCGGCGTACGCGGTGCCGATCTACCTCCGGCTGCGCAAGGGCCGCCGTTTCAAGCCCGGCCCGTGGAACCTGGGTCGCCGGGGTCCGGTGATCGGGTGGATCGCGGTCGGCTGGGTGGCCGTGGTGAGCGTGCTGGTGTGCCTGCCGCAGTCCTCGCCGGTGACGGTCGACACCTTCAACTACGCCCCCGTGGCGCTCGGGGTGGTGCTGCTGCTGGCCTGGGCGTGGTGGCTCAAGGCAGGGCGCTCGTACGCGCCGCCGGTCCAGCAGTCGGCCGAGCTGGTCGAGCTGACCGAGGAGGTCGTGTGACCAGCCGCCGACGCCCGGGCAGTCGGGCCACGATGCGGGCCGCCCGGTACCGCACCGCCGTCAACTCTCCGGTGGCGCCCTCGCCGACCGGGCCGCTGCACCAGCTGGTGGACGCCTTCGGCATCACGACGGTACTGCTCGCGGCCGTCGACGTGCAGGGCCGCCTCAAGGGCAAGGAGTTCGACGCGGCCTCGCTGGTACAGCGGCTGCGCTCGGGTGGGCTCTCGCCGGAGATGTGCGGGTACGTGCTCGCGACCGACCTCGGGATGACGCCGCCGCAGTCCGGGGTGGCCTCATGGGAGTCCGGCTTCGGGGACGTCGCACTGCTGCCCGACACCCAGCACGCCCGCGTCCTGTCCTGGCTTCCGTCCACCGCCCTGGTGCTCGCGGAGCCGATCAGCGTGGGCCTGCCGCAGCCGCTCGCCCCGGGCACCGTGCTCGCCGAGCAGGAGCAGCGCCTCGCCGGGCTCGGGCTGACGGCGAAGGTAGGGGTGGAGACGGAGTTTGTCCTCTTCGAGGGCACGGCCCGGGATGCGGCGGCGGTCGGCTCCCGCGGACTTCGCCCGGCCGTGTGGGACAACCGTGACTACGCCCTCGATCAGCCCCAGGTTGTGCGGGAGTTCAGCAGGCGTCTGCGGCAGGTCCTCGCCGAGGCCGGCCTTCCCGTCGAGGCCGTGAAAGGCGAGGGCGCGCCGGGCCAGATCGAAGTCACCTTCCCCTACGGGCCGGTGACGGCGGCGTGCGAGCAGCACGTGCTGTTCAAGCACGCCGCGAAGGCGGTCGCGGACGAGCAGGGCATGACGGCGTCGTTCATGGCGGCCCTGCCGGGCGGGGTCGGCAGCGGCATGCACCTGCATGTCTCGCTGCACGACGTCGACGACCACCCGGTCCTGCTGGTCGGCCCCGGGTTCGGCAGCGGCCTGTCGGAGCTGGGCGAGCAGGCAGTGGCCGGACTCCTGACTGCGCTTCCCGCCCTCGGCCCGCTGTGGGCGCCGTACGTGAACAGCTACAAGCGCCTGCGGGACCACTCCTTCGCCCCGACTCTCCTCAGCTGGGGGCGGGACAACAGGTCGTGTGCGGTTCGGGTGGTCGGTCACGGCCGCAGTCTGCGCCTGGAGGTGCGGTTGCCCGGCTCCGACGCCAACCCCTACCTGGCGTCGGCGGCGGTCCTGGCGGGGATCCGGCACGGCATCGAGTCCGGGCTCAAGCCCCCTGTCGCCACCCGCGGCGACGCCTACCTGGACCGCGAGGCCGAGCCCGTACCGCAGTCACTGGCCGAGGCCGTTTCCGCGTTCGAGACCAGCCCGCTGGTCGGCGAGCTGCTCGACGAGCACGTCGTCGCCCACCTGGCCGCCGTCGCCCGCCTGGACCTGGACCACCACGCCGCCGCCGTGAGCGATGTCGAGCTGGAGCGCGGTCTCACCCAGGCCTGAGCCCCGGGCCGGTCGCGGAGCCACACCCCCGGGCCCGCGACCGGCCCGGTTCCACCCCACCCCCTGTTCCTGACCATGCCGGAGACCCTCATGGACACCACCGTCCGCCCCCAGAAGAAGAGCGCGACGCCCGCCCCCACCGGGCCCGGCCTGCTGACCAAGACCCACCTGGTCGGCGCCACCGAGTCCGGCATGGAGGGCTTGGCCCTGTGGCTGGCCTCCCGCGGCCTGGACGTCACCGGCAGCATCGACCCCGCCCACCAGGACAGCCCCGCCGCCGACCGACTGCGCGCGGCCGGCGTGGAACTCACGGTCGGCTCCGACGCAGGGCACATCCGCAACGACCGAACGGCCGTGGTGTGGTCCGGGATGGTCGTCGCCCCGCACCCCGAACTCGACCGGGCCCAGGCCATGGGACTGCCGGTGCTCGCCCGCGCGCACGCGCTCGCCGTGCTCTGCGAGGACTTCGGCCATCCGCTGGTCGCCGTCGGCGGCAGCCACGGCACCACGACCGCGGCAGCCGTTCTGGCCGCGGCCCTGGCCGACGGCCGAACCGGCTGGATCCTCAACGCCCCCGCCGTTGGCGGTACCCCCGGCCAGGGCGGCGGCCAACGCCTCGTGGTGGACCTGTGCCCGGACGCCAGCACGCACGAGGCCGCACCGCCCGGCGCGTGGAGCCATCGCCCCAATGTCCCGAACGTGTACCAGCGGCCGTCCCCGTCGGTGGCGCTGATCACCGCCGCCACCATGAACTCACCGCACTTCGAGGACACCATCGAGGCCCTGAACGCTGCCACGAACCTCGCCCGCTCCGCCGACACCGTGGTCCTGCCGCTCTGGGACAACGGGGCGAAAATCGTGCACGAGAGGCTGAGCGACCGCCCCGGCCCCACGGTGGTGACCGTCGGCCTTGTCGAGAGCGCGGACGTGTGGGTCCTCAAGCCCCGATGGCTCGGGGAAAGCTATCTCCTCACCCTCCGCCACCAGGGCAAGCAGCACCAGTTCATCGTGCCGATCGCGGGCGACCACCACGCCCTGGCCGCCTGCGCCGCCATCGCCACCGCCCTCGTCGCTGGGGAGAGCGCCAAGACGATCGCCGAGCGCCTGGCCGAATTCAAGGGCGTGGAGCGCTCCCTGACCGAAGCCGGCACCCAGGCGCGGATCACCGTGCGCGACTCCCTCGCCCGGCACCCCCAGGAGGTCGCCGATGATGTGACGGCCGCCCGGATGCTCACCGAGGGCAACGTCATCGTCGTCCTGGAGCCGGACGGCATCGCCCGTACCAGCGCTCATGCCGTTGAGTTGGGTAAGGCCCTCGTCGCCGCCGACCGCGCCGTGCTGCTGCCGGTCGCCACCCCACTGACCGTGCTGAACGCCCCGGACCCGCTCGATGCCGTCGTCAACGCCGCCAGGCCTCCCTTGGGAGCCAGCAAGGCTCACCGGGTGCGTTTGAGCCCGTGCGAACCGAGCGCCGAGCAGCAGGTCGCCGACCTCGCCAAGCCCGGCGATCTGGTGCTCGTCATCGGCACCGGCGAAGCCGCCCGCTTCGGCCCCCGGTTGCTGGAGCGCCTCGCCCGCAGCGATTCCCCCACCACTGACCGTCCGTGAACCACCCGCCGACCACCGGAGTTGCTGCTGCCATGGCCACCACCCTGCCCGCCCACAACCTGCCCGAACGCGACGTCCGGCTCCTCGTCCACATCGCCGCCGAGTCCCAGACCCGCACGATCGCGGCCGACCCCGCCCTCACCCTGGACCCTTCCGAGGTCGACGCCGCCGTCCGCGCACTGTTCACGGCCACCAGCACGCGTACCGTGCTGCAACTCGCCGCCTGGGGCGCCGCACACGGCATCGTCACCAGCACCACCGAGCCCTGCACCGCGCTCACCACCGCAGTTCAGCTCCCGCGCCGCCTCCAGCGGGTCCTCGCGGGCTGGGTCGGCGGGCGCACCGCCCCGGAGCTAGCGGCCGACTTCGGCGTCTCGACCGCCACGATGCGCGGCTACGGCCGGGACCTGCGCTCCTGGCTGGGGGTCCGCAACCAGGTGCAGGCGAGCATCGCCGCCGTCCTGGCTGGCCTGGTCCTGCTCAGCGACATCGACCCCACGTGGCCCGCCGAGCCACTCAATCGTGCCATCACACCCTGCGGCCACGCGGCGTGAACACCCGTCGTACCAGCGGCCAGGCCGCCGTCGGACTGGTCTGCTTCCTACTGGGAGTCCAGGCCGGGGCCGCCGCCGTCTACCTCCTCCAGCACCGCACCAAGCTCGCCCAGCCGCTCTATCTGGCGATCTTCGCCCTCGTCGCCTTCGGCACCCTTGCCGTCGCCGACCGCCTCATCGCCTCACGCTCAGCGCCCAAGCGCCGTTCCGGCTCCTCCCCGCAGAAACCGCTCCCACCGGACTGAACACCTGCACCACCCATGGCGGCCGTTCGGGCCCGGGCCGCACCCCTTCGACCCCAGACAGAAGATGAGCACCTTACGACCACCTGCCGACGGACTGGCGGCCCGCGACCTGGACCGCCACCTGATCAACCGCGCGGGCGTCCTCGTCGACGCCGACGCGCTCGTCGAGCTGCCCGTCACTCGCCTCTCTGGGGCCGCGCCCGTGCTCCTGGCCGCGGGCGCCCCCGTCTCGGCCACCATCCCCGCGCCGCTGGTGCGGCTGCTGATGCGTGCCGGCTCCATGGCGATCCCCTGCGCCCTGGTCACCGAGCGCCTGGGCCTCGGCGTGACCGGCATGCTCACCACGCAGCGCGTCCCCAACGTGTGGTCCGCGTCCGTGTCGACGGGTGAGTCCCGCGAGCGGGGCCTCAACCCCTACCGCGCCGCGGCCCGTGCGCTCAGCCTTCCGGTCGGGAACTGCCTGGTCATCACCACCGAAGTGGCGGCACACGAGGCCCAAGCTGGTGGAGCGCGCCGCGTACTCCTCAGCCACGCCGGATCCCTCAACGTGGCCGCCAGGGGCGTCACCGGACTCAGCGAGCGCGAGTACGGCGTCGCTCTGCATCTCGCCCTCGGGCACTCCTACGAAGGCGCCGCCGAGCAACTCGGCTGCTCCGCCAGCTCCGCCGCCAACACGATGTCGCGGGTGATGCACCGCCGGGGCCTCACCGACCGCACCCGCGCCATCGCCGACCTCATCACGTCCGAGCAGCTCGACACCGCCGAGCTGCGCGCGGCCCTGCCCGGCAAACTCCCGGACCTCGCCCCGTGCGACCACCAGGTGCTTTCCCTGCTCGCCACCCACGAGGTGCGCGCCGTAGCCCGGATGACCGGCATCAACCAGGACACCATCGGCGGCGTCATCACCCGGGCCACTACCGCCATCGGAGCCCGCAACCGCACCCACGCCGTCGTCATGACCCTCCTGCTCGGCCAGCCCAGCACGGCCACCGTCTCCGGCGGTGCACGGTGAGGCTGGTCGAGTACCCGCAGCACTACACCCCCGACGGCAACCCGTCGCTGTATCTCGCCGGTTCAGGCGCGGGCCGTCCCAGCTGGCAGGTCGACGCCGTCGCTCTCCTCGCTGCGGCCGGCTTCACCGGAACCATCCTCAACCCCCGGCCCTGTGCCCGTCCCGGGTCCAGTGCGGGAGCACCGGCCGGGTGGCAGGAGCACAACCTGCGGCGCATCGGCGTCGTCCTCCTGTGGTGCCCGAACGGCGCGCAGCAGGTCCGCGATGTCCAGCAGCGCTTCCTCTACCGATCGCGCACCGAGCTGGTCGTCGGCTGCGACGGCAAGGACCGCCTCCAGCGGTTCATCCGCGCCGAACTACTCACCGCGATGCCCCAGTTGGCCGTCGCCACCGACCTCGCCGCCACCGTGCGTGCCGCCCTCGACCACCTCAGTGCCCCGGCCACCGCCCGGCGCTGAATGCCACCACCGCCATCAGGAACACCATGCCCACTCTCTCTGCCCCGCACCGCTACCGGGCCCTCATCGAGGACCACGGCCTCATCGGCAGCACCGCCACCGGCGCCCTCGTCCGCGACGACGGCACCATCAACTGGCTGTGCCTGCCCCGGTTCGACTCCCCGGCCGTCTTCGCCGCCCTGCTCGGCACCGAGGACCACGGCTTCTGGCGCATCGGCCCCGCCACCGACGGGTTCCCCCTGCCGGCCGACCGGCGGCGCTACCGCGACGGCACCATGGTCCTGGAACACGAGTGGGACACCCCTGGCGGCAGCGTCCGCGTCGTCGACTTCATGCCGCCGGGCACCACGACGGCCCGGATCACGCGGATTGTCGAAGGCCTCACCGGCAGAGTCGAGATGACCTCGATGTTCTGCGCCCGCCCCGGCTACGGCGCCGCCACTCCACTGGTCACCCGCACCGAGCGCAACGGCGCCGCGCGCCTGTGCGTGACAGTCCACCCCGACTCCTACTGGCTCGACGGCCTCCATCACACTGTCGCCGAGGGCGGTGCCCGCGCCGACTTCACGCTCACCGCGGGCGAGTCCGTCACCTTCTCCCTCACGTGGGGTCTCTCCTTCAAGACTGCACCCGCCATGCGCAGTCCCCGCTCGGCGCTCACCCGCACTGCGGCGTACTGGCGCGAGTGGGCGTCGCGCTGCACCTACCAGGGCCCCTACCGCGAGGCGGTCCTACGGTCGGCACTCGCCCTCAAGAGCCTCTGCCACCCGGGCGGCGGGATCGTCGCCGCCCCCACCACCTCCCTGCCGGAGGACATCGGCGGCGAGCGCAACTGGGACTACCGCTACACCTGGCTGCGCGACGCCGCCCTGACCATCACCACCCTCGCCCGCCTCGGCTACACCGGGGAGGCCGAGGCCTGGCGCGACTGGTTGCTCGGCACCCTCGGCCGCAACGCGGAACGGCTACAGATCATGTATGGCCTCGGTGGCGAACGCGACCTGGCCGAGCGCGAGTTGAACCACCTGCCCGGCTACGAGAACTCCCGCCCCGTGCGCATCGGCAACCGCGCCGCCGACCAGCTCCAGCTCGACGTCCCCGGCGAGGTCGCCGACGCCCTGCTCGCCGCCGAGAATGCCGGACTGCTCCCCTCTCGCGACGCCGACGCGATGCTGCGTGCCCTCGCCCGCTGGACCGAAGACCACTGGCAGAACGCAGACGAGGGCATCTGGGAGGTCCGCGGCCCGCGCCGGCACTTCGTCCACTCCAAGGTGATGGCCTGGGTCGCCGTCGACCGCACCATCACCCTCCTGCGCCGCCGGCCGTCCACCACCGAGGGTGAACTCGCCGGCTGGGAGCGGCTGCGCGACCAGATCCACGCCGACGTCTGCGAGAAGGGCTACGACCCGGAGCGCAACACCTTCACCCAGTACTACGGCGGCCGGGAGCTGGACGCCTCGCTGCTGCTCATCCCGCAGGTGGGCTTCCTGCCGCCGGACGACAAGCGGGTGATCGGCACCATCGAGGCGATCCAGCGCGAGCTGTCCACCGAGGACGGCTTCGTGCTGCGCTACCCGACCCACGACGAGAGCGGCAGCAACGTCGACGGCCTGTCCGGCCACGAGGGCGCGTTCGTCGCCTGCTCGTTCTGGCTGGCCGACGACCTGGCCATGATCGGCCGGATCCAGGAGGCCCGCGAGCTGTTCGACCGGCTGCTGTCGCTGCGCAACGACCTCGGGCTGCTCGCCGAGGAGTGGGACCCGCGACTCAAGCGCCAGGTCGGCAACTTCCCGCAGGCCTTCAGCCACCTCGCCCTGGCCGACACCGCACTGCGCCTGACCGCCTGCGACGCCGCCTACCTGCCGTCTCAACGCACCACGCTCTACAGCGCACCCCCCGAGCGGGAGTCGGGGACGCGCACCGTAGCGGGCGTGCAATAGGTGGGACGACTGGGCCGCCCACCGCCCCGGCGCCCGAACCGCCGTCCATGTGGTCGCGGTCGCTTTCTCCCTCTACATCGCCCCGCCAACGCCGCCTCGCACCCCGGTCGGCAAGGGCACGGTCCGGGCAACCGGGATCGCCCCGCCCAGTGACCTCGCAGGAACCCCCTCCAACCCACAGAGAGACACCACGATGTTCACCATCCACAACGATGCCAACGCCACCGTCGACGACCAGCGCCGCTACGAACGGCTACTGGAGGCCGCCATCCCGCTGGCGGCCGACCTCTCCCAACTGGCGCTGCCCAGTCGCATCACCGTGCGCATAGCGACTACGGAGCAGTTCGTCGCCTGGCAGGTCGAGCACAACCAGCTGCTCGTTGGCAAGGCGGTCGATTCCCTTGAACTGGGCGCCGTCCAGAGCCGCCTGCTCAAGGCGACGGCGAAGGCGGGCAACGTCAAGGGCCGGGCGATGGCGACCAAGTTCGCGCCCATGGTGCAGGGCGCCATCATCTGGCGCCCCGAGGGCCCGAACCTGGTGGTCATGCCTGCCTCCCACGCCGAGTCCGGCGGCACCGACCGATTCCTGACCTGCTGCCTTGCCCACGAGATCACCCACCTCGCCCAGTTCGAGCTGAACCCGGCCCTCGCCTACGCCCCGGCGCGCTGCGGCCTCCAGGACCAGAAGGTCCGCCGGTCCCATGACGATCGCCGCGCGCCGAACGCAATCACCGAGGGCCACGCCTCGTGGGTCCAGTCCAGGGCGTCCGAGCGGCTGTGTGGCGTCGCCACCCGCAAACGTCTGGACGATGAACCCGAGCCGAGCGAACTGTTCACCCGCCTCGCTTCTGAGTTCCCCATGTCCGATGCCTACGACCTGGGCGAACAGTTCGTCGCTGCGGTCTACACCTACGGCGGATTCCCGATGATCGAACGCCTCCTCAAGGACGAGGACCTCCTCCCGACCAACCGAGAGGTCCAGGACCCGGAGACCTGGTTGAAGCGCCACCAGGCCGCGTGAGACCTCGATCCAACACCGTGATGTCTTCTGCCGGCAGGAGATGAGCCACTGCCGCGCCGAGGGCGAGCGGTTGCTTCACGAGGCCGAACGCTCAGGTCTCCTGGACGCCGCCCGCGACTGGTACACCGCGGGCCTCCGGCAGTACGAGAACCTCGGAGGCACCCGCGACACCGGGCGCCTCCAGAGGCGGATCACCGCCCTGGCGGAGACGTGAACGCCCGCCTCCCGCCGAGCACGGCGCGATTGTCAGTACCCCGTGGCACACTGCACTGTTCGACTAGGGCGGGTATTCGGTCGTGATCAACGGGTTCGGGTGAGAGCCTTGATCCAGATCATTGCGCCGCGGAGGTGAAGGCCGGCGAGGTAGCTTTCCGGGCTCTTGTCATACCGGGTCGCGATGCCTCGCCAGGCCTTCAGCTTGTTGATAAGGCGCTCGACGGTGTTCCGCTCCTTGTAGAGCTCGGCGTCGTGGCTGATAGGCCGGCCGCCCCGGCTGCCCTTCTTCTTCCGGTTGGCGGCCTGGTCCTTCTTCTCCGGGATGACCGCCTTGATGCGGCGTTTGCGCAGGTGGGCACGGTTGCCGCGGGACGAGTAGGCCTTGTCCCCGGCGACCGCGTCGGGCCGGGTGCGAGGACGGCCGACCGGCACCCGGACCCGGACCTTCTTCAGCACGGGGATGAACTGCGGGCTGTCCGCGGCCTGGCCCTCAGTCAGGATGAACACCAGCGGGCGGCACTTGCGCTCACCGGCAACGTGGATCTTGCTGGTCTGCCCACCCCTGGAGCGCCCGAGCAGGGCTTCCTTCAGCCGGAGCTTGCGCCGGCGCCGGATGCGTCGCCGTTCTTCCCGTTTCGGGTCACCTGAGGCGTCC